>DATDEZ010000102.1:0-65567 GCA_036522875.1 Gemmatimonadales bacterium
CCGCCCGGCTCCGGCAAGACGATGCTGGCGCGACGGCTGCCGACGATCCTGCCGCAGATGAGTCTCGATGAGGCACTCGAGACGACGAAAATCCACTCCGTCGCCGGTATTCTCCCTCTCGGCGAGTCGCTGGTGGCGCGCCGGCCGTTCCGCGCGCCGCATCACACGATCTCCGACGCCGGATTGATCGGCGGCGGCTCCTATCCGCGCCCGGGCGAGGTCAGTCTCGCGCACGGCGGCGTGCTGTTTCTCGACGAGCTGCCCGAGTTTCGCAAGAACGTGCTCGAGGTGCTGCGGCAGCCGATGGAAGACGGCGTGGTGACGATCGCGCGCGCGGCGATGAGCCTCTCCTATCCCGCCCGCTTCATGCTCGCCGCCGCGATGAATCCCTGTCCCTGCGGCTGGCATGGCGACCCGCATCACGCCTGCACCTGCAAAGTCATCCACGTCCAGCAGTATCTGGCGCGGGTGTCGGGCCCGCTGATGGATCGCATCGACATTCACCTCGAGGTCCCGGCCGTGAAGTACAAGGCGCTCACGGACGACACCGGGGGCGAGCCGAGCGCGGCGATGCGCGAGCGCGTAGATCGCGCGCGCCTCGTGCAGCGCGAGCGCTTCGCGCAGCGCCCGGGCGTCTACGCGAACGCGCACATGGCGCCGCGCGATATCCGCGCCTACTGCAGGGTGTCCGATGGGGCCGACGCGCTGCTCAAGACGGCGATCGCGCGGCTCGGGCTCTCGGCGCGGGCCTATCATCGCATTCTGAAGATCGCGCGCACGGTGGCCGATCTGGACGGCGCTGCGTCGCTCGAATCGCAGCACGTGGCGGAAGCGATTCAGTACCGCAGCCTGGAGCGCCGCGGGGTGGCCTAGGCGGGTTCCTGGCCGGTCAACAGGCGATAGGCGCCCTGGATTTGTTTTGGTTGTCCGACGACGACGAGGACGTCGCCCGCCGCCAGGCGGAAGGTGGGCTCCGGCGTCGCGAGGTCGCTCTCGCCGCGCCGCACGGCGAGGATCAGCGCGCCGGTCTTCGAGCGCAGCGCCGTGTCGGCGAGGGTCAGTCCGACGGCGGGCGCATCGGGACTCAGGATGATGCGCTCGATGTGCATCTGCGGCATCGCGCCCAGCGTGCCGGTCAGCGTCAGGCGCGGGCGGTTGCCGGGCCGCAGCGCCTGGTAATGCGACGCGCGGATCTCGCCGATCAGCCGCTCGATCTCGTCGCGTGGCACGTTGTAATGCGCGAGCACGCGCGCAAAGATCTCGATCGACGTCTCGAACTCCTCGGGAATGACGGCGTTGGCGCCGAGACGCGTGAGCTCGGGAATCTCGACCACGTAGCGCGTGCGGGCGACGATGTAGAGCTTGGTGTTCACCTCGCGCGCGACGCGGACCATGCGCCGCGTCGCCGCCGGATCGGAGATCGCGATCACCAGCATGCGGGCGCGCTCGATGCCCAGCGCGCGGAGAATCTCCTCGCGCGTCGCATCGCCGTAAAACGCCGGCTCCCCCTCCGCGCGGGCCTTTCGCACCGTCTGGGCGTTGAGCTCGATGATCAGATACGGCGCGCTGATGGAGCGCAGCGCGACGGCCAGGTTCCTGCCGTTCAAGCCGTATCCCGCGATGACCACGTGGTCCCTCACCGGATCGGGCACGGGCGCAAAGCCGCGCGGCCGAAAGCCCGGCAAGAGACGGTCGAGCGGGATGATGCGTTCGACACGATCGAGGATCGCCGGGCCCCCGTGCAGCAGGAACGGCGTCAGCAGCATCGTGATGACCGCCACGCCGAGGAACTGCTGGTACAGCACATCGGGCAGGAGTCCCGCGACGCGACCCTCGCGCGCCAGCACGAAGGAGAACTCGCCGATTTGCGAGACGGCGACGCCCGCGAGCAGCGCCACACGGCCCGAATAGCCCATCAGCGCGGGCCCCACTGCGGCCGACAACGTCTTCCCGCCCATGATCACGGCGACGGCGATCACGGTGATCAAGATGTGACGGTTGATCGTGTCGAGCTGCACGAGCATCCCGACCGCCACGAAGAACAACGAGATGAAGATGTCGCGGAACGGCATCAGCTCGGCGAGCGCCTGATGGCCGTAGTCCGACTCCGAGATGATGAGGCCGGCCAGGAACGCGCCGAGCGCGAGCGACGCGCCGGCAGCGGCGGTGCCCAGCGCGGTGAGCGTCCCGATCAGAATGACCGCAATGAGAAACAGCTCGCGGCTCCGCGTCTTGAGAATCTCGGCGAGCGCGCGCGGGACAATGGTGCGCGCGGCGATGAGCACGCCGACGACCACGAGCGCAGCCTTGGCGAGCGCGAAGGTCAGTCCCACGATGCCGCCCTGCGCTTTTCCCGCGAGGAACGGCAACACGAGCATGATGGGGACCACGCAGAGGTCCTGAAAGATGAGGACGCCCGTGGCGAGGCGTCCGTGGGGCGCGTCGATCTCGCCCGAGTCGGTCAGGACTTTCAGCACGATGGCGGTGCTCGACAGCGCGATCAGAAAGCCGAGAAACAGCGCCACGCGCCAGGTCCCCAGAATGGCCAGGCCGGCCGCGAGCGTCGCGAGCACGGTGAATCCCATCTGCGCAAAGCCGCCCGCCAGAATCTGCCGGCTCATCTCCTTGAGACGGCTCAGCGAAAACTCGATGCCGATCGTGAACAGCAGGAGAATGACGCCGACTTCGGCGAGGCTTTCGACGTCGTGCGGGTCGGAGACGAAACCCAGCGCGTTGGGGCCGAGCAGGATACCGGCGACGATGAATCCGGGGAGTGCCGGCAGCTTCAGGCGATAGAAGAGGAGAATGACCAGCAGCGAGCCGGCGAAGATGACGGCGAGGTCCCGGAGGATATGCAGCTGTTCCACGGTGGCCGAAAAATAGGGGGACTCGTACCTTTGGCCACCGTGAGCGTCACTGACTGGCTGCAAGATCGCATCGGGCTGAGTCCGGCGGTGCAGATGCACCTGCTGGTCACGGTCATCGTGATCGCGGTGCTGTGGGCACTCGAGCGGATCGTCCTGGCGGTCGTCTACCGGCGCGTCACCGATCCGTGGTCGCGGTATCGCTGGCGCAAGACGATCACGTATCTCACGCTCGCGATCGGCGTGCTCGTCATCGGCCGCGAGTGGCTGGAAGGGTTCAAGTCACTCGCCACGTTCCTCGGTCTCGTGTCCGCGGGCGTGGCGATCGCGCTCAAGGATCCGCTGACCAACCTCGCGGCGTGGGCGTTCATCGTGTGGCGCCGGCCGTTCGACGTCGGCGACCGCGTCGAGATCGCCAAGCACCGCGGCGACGTCATCGACATCCATCTGTTTCAGTTCACGCTCAACGAAATCGGCGTTTGGGTGGACGCGGACCAGAGCACCGGACGGATCATCCACATCCCGAACCAGCTGGTATTCACCGAGCCCGTCGCCAACTACGACAAGGGCTTCAAGTACATCTGGAACGAAGTCCCGGTGCTGGTCACCTACGAGAGCAACTGGCAGAAGGCCAAGCAGGTCCTGACGAAGATCGCGTTCAAGCACGCGGAGCACCTGACGGAGGAGGCGGAGCGCGATCTCCTGGCCGCCTCACAGCAGTTCCTGATCAATTACCGCAAGCTGACGCCGATCGTCTACACGAGCGCGGCGGCGTCGGGGATTCTCCTGACGATTCGCTACCTCATCGAGCCGCGGCGTCGCCGCGGCACCGTGTCCGCGATCTGGGACGATATCCTGATCGAATTCGGGAAGGAAAAGGACATCGACCTCGCCTACCACACCGTCCGCTCGTTCAGCAATCCGATCGAAGGCAAGATCGTCGGTACCCCCGACGACGCCTAACGCAGCGCCGCGCCGGTTTCCGCGACCGCGCGCACCAGCAGATCGAAATCTTCCCGCCGGCTGCGGTGGTTCGTGATCGCCACGCGAATCGCGAACCTGCCGCCGAGCGTCGTCTGCGAGGGGATGGCCAGGCCGCTCTCCTGAATGCGCAGCAGGATCTCCATGTTCAGGGCGTTCAGCGCCTCGTCCGACGCACCGGGGACGACGTAGCGGAAACACACCACGTTGATCGGCACGGGCGCGAGCAGCTCGAGCCGGGGGTGCTTCGTCACGAGTCCCGCCAGATAATGTGCCTGCTGGACGTTCTGATGGATCAGCTTCGCGAACGCATCGACGCCATGCGTCTTGAACGACATCCACACCTTCAGCGCCCGGAATCCGCGAGAAAGCTGCACGCCGCGCTCGGCGAACGGAAATCCGCCCGCCGCGATGCCGCGATCGAATGACGCGAGATAGGCGGGCGTCACGTTGAACGTGGCGCGGTGCGCCTGCTGGTCGCGGACGAGGGTGCAGCCGCACTCATAGGGCATGTACAGCCACTTGTGCAGATCGAACGCCAGGGAGTCGGCCTGGTCGAGTCCGGCGACGAGGTGACGGAGCTCGGGGACCAGCGCGACCAGCGCGCCGAAGGCGCCGTCCACGTGGAACCAGAGCCCTTCCTCGCGGCAAATCGCCGCGAGCGCGGGAAGGTCGTCGGTCGCGCCGGTATTGACAGTGCCGGCGTTGCCCACGATGCAGATCGGCCGCCGTCCCGCGGCCTTGTCGGCGGCGATCGCCGCCCGCAGGGCGTTCAGGTCGATCGCGTAGTCGGCGGTGACCGGAACGCTGCGTAAGGCGTCATGGCCGAGGCCAAGGAGCTCGACCGCTTTGCGGACCGACGAATGGGTTTCGGTGGACGCATACACGGTGAGGCTCGGTGTGCCGGTCTGGAGGCCGCGCTCGCGCACGTCGAATCCCGCCCGCGCGTTCCGCGCGACCGCGAGACCGACGAAGTTCGCCATCGAGCCGCCGGAGACGAGCAGCCCGTGCGTTCCGGTCGGCAGGCCCAGCAGCTCCACGAGCCATGCGATGACCTGGTTCTCCACGACCGCGGGCGCATCGTCGAACTCGGCCACCTGCGGATTCATGCCGGATGCCAGCATGTCGGCGAGCATCGCGTCGGGTGTTCCCGTCCCGATCACCCAGCCCCAAAACCGCGGATGGATGTTGCCGGTGGGGTAGGGCAGCACGTCCCGCTTGAAGTCTTCGTAGACGTCGGCAAGCGGCGTTGCGGTGCGCGGCGCCGGACCGGAGAGACGCGTCCGCACGTCCGGCGGCACGGGTCGCCACACGGGACGTTCGCGCGCCGTGCGCAGAAACTCGAGCATGTCATCGACCATGCGGTGGCCGATCTTGCGCAGCTCGTCCCAGCCGCGGGCGTCCCGCGGGTCGAGGCTACGCTCCTCCAACGACTTCGAAGTGTTCGACGAACGGCTCGAGCTCGACGAGGAATTCGCGGTCTTCCGGGAAGTAGCGGGCTTTCTCATAGTCCTCTCCGGCGAAGCGCCGGATCGCGTCGAAGGATTCCCACAACGAGACGAACGTGAATTGGGCGCGGTCGTGCTGGATGCGGCGCAGCACGTACACGCCGCGATTGCCCGGCGTCGCCCGGCATTCACGGACGCCGGTCTGGTCGAGATACGCGGTGTATTCGTCGGCGCGGTGCGTCGGCGTGACGCCATGCCAGACGCGCGCGATCAGCCGCGCCTTAGAGCCGGTCGAGCTTGGCGACGGTGCGCTCATTGCGGACGTTTCCCGTATTGAGGGTCGAATTCGGCTCGAACAGCAGCACGTGGGTCTCTTCGTCGGCGACGGGGAGATGCTCGACGCCGTGCGGAATGATGATGAATTCACCGGGGTCGACCACCAGCTCGGATGGCGAGCCACGGAGCTTCATGCGCAGCCGGCCTTTCACCACGAGGAAAAGCTCGTCCTCGGTCTCGTGGTGATGCCACACGAACTCGCCCTGGAGTTTCGTGAGTTTCACGTGACAATCGTTCACTGCGCCGACGACTTTCGGACTCCACTGGTCCTGAAAGCGGGCGAACATTTCCGCGAGATTGACCTTGCGCACGGTCACGAGGCGCGCTCCAGCAGCGTGTGGGTGTCGATCACCGTCGCGAACTCGCCGTGCAGATCCGCCAACGCGACGTCGTGCAGCAGCTCCGAGGGATACCGCGTTCCATTGGGGCCCGTGTTGTCGAACGTCGCCGTGGCGTCGGACACGACGTACGTCGTGAAGCCGAGGTTGCCCGCCATCCGCGCAGTCGTGGAGACGCACATGTTCGTCTGCAGTCCGACCAGGACGAGCGTCGTCAGGCCGCGCCGCCGCAGGTCGGCCTCGAGCGACGTGCCGATGAACGCGCTGTTGACCGATTTCTGGACGACCGGCTCACCTGCGATTGGCCGCACTTCATCCTTGATCTCGACGCCCGGTTGCCCCGGTCGCAGCGGCGATTGCGGCTCGCGCGACAAATGCTGAACGTGGATGATCGGTCGCCCCGATTTGCGCCACGCCGCCTGCAGCCGCGCGATGTTCTGCTCGAGCGCGGGATTGTTGCGGTTGAAGCGCTCGGCATAGACGTCCATGCCTTTCTGGACGTCGATGATGAGCAGCACGGCATCGTTCGGGAGCGCCGTCATCACGAGATCTCCGGTTCAGGTTGAACGGTCGGAGGCCCGGACGGGCCGCCGGCGGGGGCCGGACGCCTCACGCGGTGGGAGAACTGGATCCAGATCACCGCGACCAGAATCATGCTCATCGCCACGAACGTGCGGGCGTGTACCGGCTCATGCAGCAGCAGCCAGCCGAGCACGACGGCGATGACGGGATTCACGTACGCGTACGTCCCGACGATCGTCGCTGACGCATGCCGCAGCGCGTAGGAGTACGCGCTGTAGCCGATGACCGATCCGAAAACCACGAGATAGGCAATGGCGCCGATGCCGCGCGTGCTGAGATGCCAGGCCGGCCACTCGCCGAGCACCGTGCCGACCAGGGCCACGAGGGTGCCACCCATGATCATCTGAATCGCGGCCCCCATGTAGGGGCTCACCTTGGTCGGGTGACGTTTGGCGTAGACCGTTCCGAGCGACCAGGACGCGCTCGCCAGCGTGAGCGCGAGCGGGCCGCGCTTGTCGGCGGCGAGAATCTCCGCCGGCGTCGCACCGACGAGCAGCAATGTGCCGAGAAAGCCGAGCAGCAGGCCCGCGACGATGCGCCAGCTGAGATCGCCGGTCCCGCCGGGAATCACCGCGTCGAAGAGCGCGGTCCACATGGCGACCGTGACGACGAAGATGCTCGCAATCCCTGAGCCGATGAACTGCTCCGACCAGACGACGAACGCGTTGCCGCCGGCGAGCAGCAACACGCCGACGATCGCGAGCGTGCGCCAGTCACGGCCCTCCCGCGGGAACGGGTCGCCGAACGCGCGCGCGATCGCGAGCAACACGACACCGCCGGTCAGGAACCGCAGGCCGGCGAACAGGAACGGCGGCAGCTCCGTGACGCCGACTTTGATGGCGAGGTACGTCGAGCCCCAGAGGACGCAGACGAGCAGATAGGCGACGAGCGCCTTGCCCTTGAGGGCGGCCATCAGTCGGGCTCCGAGGGAATGAAGCCCGCCTTCTCGAAGAGCGTCGAGAGCACGATCGTGGTGCGCGTATTCATTTGCGAATTCGGGCCGCGCAAGTCGCGCAGGATTTCCTGCACGCCCTCGAGATCGGGCGCGACGACTTTCAGGATATAGCAATCATCGCCGGCGATGTGATGGCACTCGAGCACGCCGGGATGCTTCTCCATCTCGCGCATCCGGGGCTCGTCACCGACGTAGTCGCTCGACCCATAGCGCACCGCCACGAATGCGGTCACGGGGAAGCCGACCTTCGCGCGATCGAGCTGGACACGATAGCCGCGAATGTATCCCGCCTCTTCGAGCCGCTTGACCCGCTCCATGATGGCCGGCCGAGAGAGGCCCACTTCGTCCGCGACCGCCTGGTAGCTCGCGCGACCGTCCTGGGCGAGGATGCGGAGGATGCGGCGATCAGTGGTGTCGAGCTCGGTCTTCGCGGACATTTGGAAGGCCTCCCGGTTTGGTTCTCAACGCTTCGTAAGTCTAATCAGGTTCCCCCCTACGGAATATCCAGTTTTGGCAAACAAAGTGTCCTTGGTTTGGGGCAAGCCGGGGGGTACTATTCGGGCGCATGCAAGCCCTCAGAAGCCTGATTCGCACCTTTCCCTCTGTCTTGCTGGGCTATTCCGGTGGTGTCGATTCCGCGCTCCTCGCCGTCGTGTTGCGGCAGGAGCTCGGAAAGGGTGGGGTGCTCGCCGCGATCGGCCGCAGCGCCTCGTATCCGGACGCCCAGTGGCAGACGGCACGGGACGTGGCGACGCGATTCGATATCCCCCTGATCGAGATTCACACGCACGAGCTCGAAGACCCCAGCTATCTCGCCAATCCGACCAACCGCTGCTTCTACTGCAAGACCGAGCTCTGGAACCGGCTCGTCCCCCTCGCGGCGGAGCGTGGCCTCGCTGTCGTTTGCGATGGAACGAACGCCGACGATTTACGCGAGCACCGGCCCGGAAAGGCCGCGGGCCTGCGCGCCGGCGTGCGCTCCCCCTTGGCCGAAGCCGGAATGACGAAGGCCGAGATCCGGGCAGCCTCACGTGAGCTGGGTCTGCCCACGTGGGATGCGCCGGCCGCTCCCTGTCTCTCGAGCCGGGTGCAATACGGCCTGACGATCACGCCGTCGCGCTTGAAACAGGTCGAGCAGGGCGAAGCGTATCTGCGCTCCCTGGGCGTCACGGGCGACTTGCGGGTCAGGCATCTCGGCGATCGGGCGCGGCTCGAGGTCGAGCCAGCCTGGATTCCCTGGCTCGAGGAGCGACGCGCGACGATCAGCGAATATCTCGGCTCGCTCGGGTTCGGCGACGTGGAAATCGATCCACGGGGCTATCGCAGGGGGAGCCTGTTAGAGCATTCGTCGCGTTGAATTTTCCAGCGGCGGTGCGCCACGAGCTGTGGGAGGCGCTGGCGCCGCTGCGCAAACGTCGTGAGCAGCTACCGGTGAAGTGGGTCCGGCCCGAAAACATTCATCTCAGTCTCAAGTTTCTCGGCGACGTGGACGAGCAGCGTGAGCCCGAGCTCGCGCGCGCGCTGCAACAGGCCGCCGGAAGGGGCGCGTCCCCCCGTCCGCTGGCGCTCGAAATTGCGGGCTTCGGCGTTTTTCCCGATTATCATCGGCCGAGCGTTCTCTGGGCCGGCGTGACGGCCGAACCGGCGCTCGAGTTGCTGCAGCACGCCGTCGAGCAGGCGTTCGCCCCGCTCGGTTTTCCGACTGAAGCCCGCGCGTTCCGGCCGCACGTCACGGTAGGACGCGCGACTCGGGACGCCCGTCCGCGGGACTTCGCAGGGCTCGAGGAAATTCTCGGCGGCACGGCGTTCGCTGAGACTGTGACGATCGCCGACGTTGATCTCATGCAGAGTACGCTCCAGAAGGATGGCCCGGTGTATCAGGTCAAATACCATGAACGGCTGTCTTAAAGGCGTTTTCCGGCTCGGCTGCGCGCTCGTCGTCGTGTGCGTGCTCGCGCTGGCGTGGTGGTTCCGCGGGCCGATCATGGCGCAGGTCGCGCACTGGTTCGGGCGCTCGACCGCACTGCCGCCGGTCGCCGACACGGCGGTCGGTGCGCCGACGCCCGCGGCCACGGCGTCCGGGAAGGCCAAGGTGGGGAATCTCCGGACGACGGCCGGGCCCGATTCCGTCGTGTTGACGCCCAACGAGATGGCCTCGCTGATCGGCGCCGGGATCGACTGGAACGTGCGGAAGATGTACGACTCGCTGCGTGTGGAGCTCCAGGAAGGCACGCTGATCCTGCATGCGCGGCTCGACACACGCGCGCTGCCGCCGGGGACCCTCGGGCCTTTCGCCGGAATGTTCGGCGAGCACGAGCCGCTGCGCATGGCCGGCACCGTGTCCATCGGACGGCCGGGCACGGCGCTATACGACATCACCCAGATCACGCTGCGAGGGATCGAAATCCCCGGCCCGCTCGTCAAACAGCTCACGAAGCAGATGGCCGGCGCGTCGTCCAACGGGGCCGTGCCGGTCAAAGTGGACCCGGCGGTGACCGACGTGAAGGTCCATACCACGGGCGTCGTGCTCTACAAGCGCCGGCGATCGCCATGACCAAGCGGCGCGTGCTGATCGTCGACGACGAGAAAGGCATTCGCGAAGCGCTGAAGCAGGTTCTCGAGTACGAGGAAATCGAAGTGCAGGTGTGTGCGTCGGGGCAGGAGGCCATGCGCGTCTACCCCGAGTTCCAGCCGCATCTCGTGTTTCTCGACGTCAAAATGGAAGGGATGGACGGTCTCGAGACGCTGAAGCGCATCCGGGCGTTGGACGGCCAGGCGCAGGTCGTGATGATCTCCGGGCACGGCACGATCCAGACCGCCGTGGAAGCGACGCAGCTCGGCGCGTACGACTTTCTCGAGAAGCCGCTCGACACCGACCGCATCCTGCTCACGTTGCGGAACGCGCTGCAGCACGTCGTGCTGGTCCACGAGAACGTCCGCCTCAAGCAGGAAGTCCGGACGCATTACGAGATCGTCGGCACGAGTAAGCCGATTCGCAGCCTCATCGCCCTGATCGAAAAAGTGGGGCCGACGCCGGCACGCGTGCTCATCACGGGAGAGAACGGCACCGGCAAGGAGCTCGTCGCGCGCGCCATCCACGCGCTCAGCCCGCGCGCCGCGGGACCGTTTGTCGAGGTCAACTGCGCCGCGATTCCCGGCGAGTTGATCGAGAGCGAGCTGTTCGGCCACATGAAAGGGAGCTTCACCGGTGCCGTGGCCGACCGCCCGGGCAAGTTCGAGCTGGCCGACGGCGGCACGCTGTTTCTCGACGAAGTCGGCGACATGAGCCTCTCGGCGCAGGCCAAAGTGCTGCGCGCCCTGCAGGAAGGCGTGATTTCGCGCGTCGGCTCGGCGAAGTCCGTGCCCGTGGATGTCCGCGTGATCGCGGCGACGAACAAGGACGTGGAACGCGAAATCGCCATGGGTCGCTTTCGCGAGGATCTGCTGCATCGGCTCAACGTCATTCCGATTCACGTGCCGCCGCTGCGCGAACGGCGCAGCGACGTTGCGCAGCTCGTCCAGCATTTTTCGCAGCAGCTCACCAAGGACTCCGGCTTGCCCGCCAAGCCATTCGACGAGGCGGCGCTGGAGCGTCTGGGCGCCCACGAGTGGCCCGGCAACATTCGCGAGCTCAAGAACGCGGTCGAGCGGCTGCTCATTCTCGCGGGGGGCGCCACGGTCACAGAGCACGACGTCGATCGCCTCGTGGGGCGACCGGGGGGAGGCGCGAACGCCGCTGTCGCGGGAGACGACCAGCCCTGGCTGCAGGTCAAGACGTTGGACGATTTCAAGCAGCACGCCGAGCGCATCTTCTTGCTCACCAGGCTCGAGCAGAATGGCTGGAATGTGTCCGAGACCGCGCGCACATTGGGCATCCGGCGGACCAATCTCTACAAGAAAATGGAACGCTACGGGCTGGGCCGTGGCGATGAGGAACCGGAGGAGGAGGAGGAGGAGGCATCCCGTGACGGATAAGGAGAAGGATCAGAAGGAACGCGATTGGGATCGCGAGATGCGCGAGGTGGATAAGCTGCTCGCGAAGCTGCCTGATGCCGATCCGCAGCTCGGGCGCGGCGTTCCCACGGTGCCGGTCGCGCGGCCGGGAGTCGCGGGCGCGGGCGCGGTGCCGACCTCGGCCGTTCACGCGGGTCCGGCGCGCGGCCGGGCCTGGGTGACGACGTGGATGCGCGTCGGACTCGGCGTCGCCCTGGGTGTCGGAATGCTATTATGGCCATACGCGCATGCCTGCGGCTGGAGGCTCGGCGTCTATCTGGTCGGCGCGACCGTCGTGTCGGTCGCGGGCGTCTGGAGCGCGCTGACGTCCTGGAAACGGCGGCTCGGCATCGCCCACACGCTGTCGATCATTTTGATCGTTTGGGGTCTCGCGCTCGCCAGTCGGCAGCTCTTGCCCCGGGTTTACGGAAAGACACCCGTGCCCTTCCTTTGTCCCGCACAGTGAGATCATGACCGCTCCTCGATTCAAGAACTTCATCGCGGGCGACTGGGTCGCCCCGTCCACCGGTGAGTACTTCGACAATCGCAACCCCGCCGACTGGAACGACCTGATCGGCGAGTTTCCGCGCTCGGGCGCCGCCGATCTGCAACGCGCGATCGCATCGGCGAAGCGCGGGTTCGCGCAGTGGTCGAAAACGCCCGCGCCGATTCGGGGGCAGGTGTTGCAGCGGGTCGGGCAGCTGCTCGTCGAGCGCAAAGCGGACGTCTCGCGCGCTATGACGCGCGAAATGGGCAAGGTGCTCGCCGAGACGGGCGGGGACGTGCAAGAGGGCATCGACACGGCGTTCTACGCGGCGACGGAGGGCCGGCGGCTCTTCGGCCGCGTCGTGCCGTCCGAGCTGCGGAACAAGTGGGCGATGAGCTACCGGCGGCCCATCGGCATCGCCGGTTTGATCACGCCGTTCAACTTCCCGCTCGCGATTCCCACCTGGAAGATGTTCCCGGCGCTCCTGTGCGGGAACGCGGTGATCTTCAAGCCGGCCGAAGACGTCCCGCACACGGCGCACCTGCTCGTGGAGATTTTGCTGGAGGCGGGATTGCCGCCCGAGGTCGTGCAGCTCGTGCACGGGCAGGGCTCGGTCGTGGGCCGCGCGCTCGTCGAGCATCCCGACATTCCGGTGATTTCCTTCACCGGCTCGACCGAAACCGGATCGACGATCGGCGCCACGTGCGGCAAGATGCACAAGCGGCTGTCGCTCGAGATGGGTGGCAAGAACGCGATGATCGTGATGGACGACGCCGACCTCGACCTGGCGCTCGACGGCGTCTTGTGGGGCGCGTTCGGCACGACGGGCCAGCGCTGCACCGCGACGAGCCGGCTCATTCTCCACGAGAAGATCCACGACAAGTTCGTCCAGCTCGTGACCGACCGGGCCGCGCGACTGCGCCTCGGCCCGGGACTCGACGACAAAAGCGAGGTCGGGCCGCTCATTCACGAGGAGGCGCGGCAGAAGGTCGCCGAATACGTCGACATCGCAAAGCGCGAAGGCGCGAGTGTGGCGCTGGGCGGAAAGATTCCCCAGGGCGACAAACGCCTGGAATGCGGCTGGTTCTACGAGCCGACGGTGCTCACCGGCGTGAAGCCGGGGATGCGGGTCGAGCAGGAGGAGATCTTCGGTCCCGTCCTGGCGGTCGTGAAGGCCAAGGACCTCGCCGAGGCGATCCAGATCAACAACGGCGTGAAGTACGGTCTCTCGAGCTCGCTCTACACCCGCGACGTGAACGGCGCCTTCCGGGCCATGACCGATCTCGATACCGGAATCACGTACGTCAACGCGCCGACGATCGGCGCGGAGGCGCACCTGCCGTTCGGGGGCGTGAAGCAGACGGGCAACGGCCACCGCGAAGGCGGCTGGGAGGTCTACGACTTTTACTCGGAGACGAAGACGATCTACGTCGACTACTCCGGCACGCTGCAGCGCGCGCAGATCGATACCGAGTAGGAACGGTCCGCCCGGCGGCAAAATGGTGATGCCGGCCCGGTCGGATCGATTATGGTCGTGGCATGTCGTACGAGTCAGTGCTCGTCGTCCTCGCCACAGGTGGGGCGCCGCTCGAGGGTGACGCGCTCGACGGCTTGCCGGGGACGACGGTCACATGGCAGCGGATCGAGCGGGAGGGTCGGGTCGCTTGTCTCGCCGCCCGTGTGAGCCACGCCGACCCCCTGTCCGATTTTCGGATGAGAGTCCGGCAGTGGGGTGCGGCTCGCGGATGGGGCGTCACTGTTGCGCCGTGCGGGCTGGATTGCTAAGATAAGTCACATGCATGACTTGGGAGCCCCAGCCTCCTCCCTCCACAGCGCTAGCGCGCCAGGGCTCCAGTCGCCTCCATCAAATCAGCGCTCAGTATTAGCCCGATGGTTCGACAGTTGGATGCGGTCGTTGGGCATGGCGCTCGTCTTGTTCCTCATCATTCGCACTTTCCTTCTCGAAGCTTTTCAGATACCCTCGGGCAGCATGGAGCGCACGCTCCTGGCGGGGGACTTCTTGTTCGTCAATAAAGCGGTGTACGGCGCGCAAATTCCGGGGACGAACGCTCGTTTGCCGGGATTCAACACGCCGCGCCGCGGTGACGTGATCGTGTTCGCTTACCCGAAGGACCCGACGCTGAGCTACGTGAAGCGCGTGGTCGGGGTGGGCGGCGACGTCGTCGAAATGCGCGAGGCGCAGGTGTACGTGAACGGCCGCGCGCTGGAAGAGCCGTATGTGCAGCGCATCGATCCATTGCACGACGGGTTCGACCCGGACTTCAACTGGCAGCGGGAGTATCTGGTGGGGCGCAGCGAGGACCAGCGGCGCCGCTATCATCCGACGCGCGACACGTGGGGTCCGCTGCGCGTGCCGGTGGGAAAGTTTTTCGTACTGGGCGACAATCGGGACAATTCGGCCGATTCGCGCTATTGGGGCTTCGTCGACGAGAGTGCCGTGAAGGGACGGCCGCTCGTCGTGTACTTCAGTTACAACCGGGGCACGAGCGATCCGCTCCCCTGGTTACAAGACATCCGATGGAGTCGGCTCGGTTCGCTGATTCGCTAGAGTGGTGCAACCTCCTCGAGGAGTGACCATTCCATGCAATTGAATACGGCGAGGCGCGCATCATTTGACGAGGGATCTCTGGATCAGTATCTGCGGGAAATCAGCCAGTATCCGCTGATCACACGCGAGGAAGAAGTCACGCTCGCGCAGCGGATCAAGCAGCAGGATCCGGAGGCGCTCGACAAGCTGGTGCGCTCGAATCTTCGTTTCGTCGTGTCCGTCGCCAAGAAGTATCAGAATCAGGGCGTCTCGCTCTCCGACCTGATCAACGAGGGCAACCTCGGTCTGATTCGCGCGGCGCATAAGTTCGACGAGACGAAGGGCATCAAGTTCATCTCCTACGCCGTATGGTGGATCCGCCAGGCCATTCTCCAGGCGCTCGCCGAGCAGTCGCGCATCGTGCGCGTGCCGCTGAATCGCGCCGGCACGTTGCACCGCATCGGGAAGCGCTCGGCGTCGTTGCTGCAGGAGCTCGGGCGCGAGCCGACCGTGCAGGAGATCTCGGAAGGGATGGACATCTCCGAGGAAGAGGTCGCCAAGACGCTGTCGATCTCCCAGGCGCACCTGTCGCTCGACGCGCCGCTGACGCCGGGCGAGGACAACAAGCTGCTCGACTACCTGCCCGATACCACCAATCCGGGTCCCGACGACGAGATCTTCGAGCACGCGCTGACCGAGTCGATCGAATCGGTCCTCGCCACGCTCAAGGAGCGGGAAGCGCGCATCCTCCGGCTCTATTTCGGGCTCGAGGGCCAGGAGCCGATGACGCTGGAAGAAATCGGCTCACAGCTCGGCATCACCCGCGAGCGGGTCAGACAGCTCAAAGAGAAGGCCCTGGCGAGACTTCGCCACGTGTCGAGAGCACGGGCGCTGGAGAGCTTCCTCTCGTAACCAGCAGCGGGAGAGGGGAGATGGGAGAGGTTCGATCCGTACATCTCCCATCTCCCTTCTCCCTTCTATATTTCCACCCCCATGGCCTCCCAAGCTTCGTTCGACATCTCGACCGGCGCCGACCTCCAGGAGGTCGACAACGCCGTCAATCAGGCGCAGAAAGAGATCATCCAACGCTACGACTTCAAAGGCTCGAAGGCGTCGATTGCCTTTGACCGTCCGAAGGCGACGCTGACGCTGGTCGCCGACGACGACTTCAAGATGAAGGCGCTGTTCGACGTGCTGCAGTCGAAGATGATCAAGCGCGGCGTCCCCGTGAAAAACATGGAGCTGGGCGCGATCACGCCGGCCGCGAACGACACCGTGCGCCGCGAGATCAAGCTGACGCAGGGCATCCCGCAGGAAAAAGCGAAGGCGATCGTCAAGGCGATCAAAGACAAGAAATTCAAGAAGGCGCAGGCGTCCATTCAGGGTGAAGAGGTCCGGGTGCAGGCGCCGTCGAAGGACGAGCTGCAGGAAGTCATCGCGTTCCTCCGCGCGCAGGACTTCGGCATCGAGCTCCGCTTCGGGAACTACCGCGGATGAAGCTGGGCGTCATCTCCCTCGGCTGCGACAAGGCGACGGTCGATTCCGAGCGGCTCGTGGGCGAGCTGGTCGGCCACGGCGCTGTGGTGACGCCCGAGCTGGCCGGCGCCGACGTGATTCTCGTCAACACCTGCGGCTTCATCGATGCCGCGAAGCAGGAATCGATCGACGCGATGCTCGAGGCGGCAAAGCTGAAAGCGCAGGGCGTGAAGGCCGTCGTCGCCGTGGGATGTCTGATCCAGCGCTACAAGCAGGAGCTGACCACAGAGATTCCCGAAGTCGACCTCATGCTCGGGTTCTCGGAGCTGCACCACCTGGTTCCCGAGCTCGCGAAACGCGGTCTCATCGAAGATCCGATCGCCACGCATCCGGGCGTGCGGCAGTTTCTGGACGAGCAGTCGCACGTGCGCTATCTCAAAATCTCGGAAGGGTGCGATCACACCTGCGCGTTCTGCGCCATTCCCTTGATGCGCGGCAAGCACCGCTCCGAGCCGCTCACGCGCTTGATTCAGGAAGCGCAGCAGCTCGAGGCCCAGGGCGCCAAGGAGATCAATCTCGTGGCGCAGGACCTTGGTCATTGGGGTCGGGATCTAGGAGTCGGGAGTCCGAAACTGCCCGATCTCCTGGAGGCCCTGTTGCGCGAGACCACCGTCCCGTGGTTCCGGCTGCTGTACGTCTACTCGGCCGGGATCACCGAGCGCCTGGTCGATCTCATGGCGCGGAGTCCCAGGATCGTGCCGTACATCGACATGCCGATCCAGCATGCGAGCGATCGCATGCTCGAGCGCATGCGCCGTCCCGAGCGCCTGCGCACCCTGCGCGAGAAGCTCGCCTGGCTCCGCGGCGCGATTCCGGACCTCGCGATCCGGACGACCTGCCTGGTCGGATTTCCCGGCGAGACGGAAGACGACTTCCGCGCGCTGGTCGCTTTCCTGGAAGAGGCGCAATTCGATCGGATGGGCGCGTTCGCGTATTCACCGCAGGAGGGGACGCGGGCGACGCAGTACGAGGACGACGTGGACGACGCCGTCAAGCAAGACCGCCTCTCGGAAATCGTCGAGCTGCAGCGCAGCATCTCGGCCGAGCGCCTGGAGCGGTTCGTGGGGCGTGAAGTGGACGTGCTGGTGGATGGTCTCGAGCAGGAAAACGGCATCAAGGCCGGGCGGGTCCAGTGGCAGGCCGATGACGTCGATGGAATCACCTATCTCGAGCGTGGCGGGTGGGCGCAGCCCGGAGACTTCGTCCGCGCGCGCATCACCGCCAGCGAGGACTACGATTTCCAGGCGGCCGCGCTGACGTGACGCGCTCGAGCGAGCTATTCGACCGGGCGAAGCGGGTGTTGCCCGGCGGCGTGAACTCACCCGTGCGGGCGTTCCGGGCAGTCGGCGGGACGCCTTTTTTCGTCGCGCGCGGCGAAGGCGCGAAGCTGTACGACGTCGACGGCAAGAGCTACATCGACTACGTCTGCTCCTGGGGCCCGCTGATCCTGGGGCACGCGCATCCCGCCGTGCTCGCCGCGGTGCGGGACGCGGCGGGGCGCGGCTGGACGTACGGCGCGCCGTGCGAGGCGGAGGTGGAGCTGGCGGAACTGGTGAGCCGGCGCATGCCCTCGCTCGAACGCGTCCGCTGCGTCAACAGCGGCACGGAAGCCACGATGGCGGCGGTGCGGCTCGCGCGCGCGGCGACCGGGCGCGACATGATCGTGAAGTTCGAGGGCTGCTATCACGGACACGCGGACAGCTTCCTCGTGAAAGCCGGCTCCGGCGTGGCGACACTGGGGCTGCCGGACAGTCCGGGCGTGCCGGCGTCGCTCGCGGGCCTGACGCTCACCGCTCCCTTCAACGATGCCCGCGCCGTCGCCGACCTGTTTCGCGAGCATCCGGACACGATTGCCGCGGTGATCGTCGAGCCGTACGTCGGGAACTCCGGGTTCATCGCGCCCGATTCCGATTTTCACCCGGCGCTCCGCAGTCTCTGTGACCAGTACGGCGCGCTGCTCATCTTCGACGAAGTAATGACCGGATTCCGCGTGGGCGCAGGGGGGGCGCAGGGCCGCCTCGGCGTCCGGCCGGATCTCACGACGCTCGGCAAAGTGATCGGCGGCGGATTCCCGGTCGGCGCGTACGGCGGGCGAGCCGATCTCATGAAGCGCATCGCCCCCGAAGGACCTGTGTATCAGGCGGGGACGCTGTCGGGCAATCCTGTGGCGATGGCAGCCGGCCTGGCGACGCTCCGAGAGACGGACCGGCCCGGCTTCTATGAGGATCTGGAATCCAAGACGGCGCGGCTCGTGGCCGGGATCGAAGCCGCCGCGGGCCGCCGCGGCGTTCCGATCACGGTGGGACACGCCGGCTCCATGTGGGGTGTGTATCTGACGAGCGGCCCAGTGCGCAACTACGCCGATGCCAAAGAGACCGACACCGCGCTGTTCGCGCGCTGGCACGCCGCGGCCCTCGCACGCGGGGTCTTTCTCGCGCCGTCCGCGTTCGAAGCCGGCTTCGTTTCCGCCGCGCACTCGATGGCAGACATCGAATTCACGATCACCGAGCTCGATGCGGCGCTGGCGGACGCGAGCGGTCGCTAGCGTCGCGCTGCTGCTCGGCGCGAGCTGCGGTAAACGGCCCGCACCGTCCGGTCCGCCGCCACCCAGCGCCGAGCCGGAGCTGCGCATCGGGCTGTCGAGCGGGGCGGCATACGCGTCGCTCGGTGGTCCGGAGAGCGGCGAGCTGTTCATCAGCGAGCTCGCGACCGGCGTCGCGGTCGGAGCGATTCCGGCCGGCGCCCGCTGGATCGTCGTCCTCGACTCAGTCGATCCGTCACGCGTGCGGCTGGTGCGGCCGGACAGCTCGCGGACCGACGCGCTGCGCGGTCTCTCCGCCATCAACGTCACGGAAAATCGCTTCGTGGTCGCGAACGGCCGCCAGTACCGGGGCCGCATCACGGTCACCGCATCGCCATCCGGCGGTCGAGGCGTCTCCGTCGTCAATCGGGTTGGCGTGGAGAGCTACATCGCCGGCGTCGTCGGGCCGGAGATCGGCGGCCGGCGGCCCGACGAGCTGGCGGCCACGCTGGCCCAGGCGGTCGTGTCGCGGAGCTTCGCGCTGAAGAACCGCGGCCGCTGGGAGGCGTTCGGCTTCGACGCCTATGCCGATACCCGCGATCAGGTCTATCTCGGCGTCTCGGCGGAGACGCCGCAGGCGTGGGACGCGGTGCACCGGACCGCGGGGCAGGTCCTCGAATACGACGGCCAGATCATCGACGCGTATTTCCATTCGACCTGCGGCTTCAGCACCGCGGGGGTCGACGAGGCGTTCGCGACGGCGCAGACCCGTCCCTATCTGCGACCCGTCTCCGACGACCGCGGTGGCGGTCATTATTACTGCGACATCTCACCACGCTTTCGCTGGCGCGAAGAATGGGACGGCACCAAGCTGCGCAGTATATTGTCGCGGACGCTCGCCGGGACGGTGCCGATGTCGGGCGACGGCCTCCAACGCATCACCGACGTGACGGTGAGCCGCACGACGCGGTCGGGTAGAGTCGGTGAGCTGCGGATCGTGTTCGAGCGCGGCGATGTTCGTATCCCGGGCCCCGACGTGCGGTCGGTGCTGCGGCCTGAGGCGGATCGGATGTTGGCGAGCGCGGCGTTTCAGCTGACCGTGACCAAGACCAACGGCGAAGTGTCGCGACTCATCGCCGCCGGCGCGGGATCGGGGCATGCGGTCGGGATGTGCCAGTGGGGCGCGATCGGCCGAGCGCGGGCAGGGCAGGACTATCGTGAAATCTTGAGCACGTATTTCCCGGGGACGAAGCTTGAGAAGATCTACTAGGGCGGTGAGGCGGTTGGGCGGGTGGGCGGTTAGCACTGCCGGGCTCATCGCTTTCTTTCTAACCGCCGAACCGCCCACGCGCCTCGCCGCTCAGGGTGTCTTGAATCAGTTCTCCTACGACAATCTCCGGCTGTCGGGCATCCAGGTGGACGGTGGGATTCTCGGCGCCTCCGAGCTGACCGGTACGACCGTGGGCGGCGTGCGGGTCGATTACGGTCGCATCGCGCCGCGCGTCCGATTGCTGCTCGGACTGTCGTACTTCAAGTCGCAATTCGATCAGCGGTCCCGCACGCGATTCGAGCAACGGCTCGACAGCATCATCATCGATCCGTCGGGCGACGACACGGTGCGTGTGGGGCGGATTCAGCTCAGCGATCTGGTCGGCGACATCGACTTCCAGCTCGCGTTCCCGCAGGGTCATGGGATCAACGCCTACATCGGGACCGGGATCAGCGTGCACGTACGCAATGGCAGCGGCCCGGCGATCAACGGGACGTTCGTGGAGGATGCGCTCGACGTGATCACCGCGGGACTCAACGGCACGATCGGCTTCGAGTTCAATCTTTCTCCCGCGTGGCGCTTCACCGTGGATGGGCGAGGCATGCTGTCGAGCGGGCTGAAGACCGCCAGCTTGCGGACGGGCATCATGTACCGCTTCAAAGGGAGCAGGACACCTCCCACGTGAACGATCCGATTCGCGTCGGCGTGCTCGGGGCGGGCGCGATCGCGCAGGTCGCCCATCTGCCGGTGCTGCGGCGGTTGCCCGGCGTCGAAGTCGCGTGCATCTGCGACAACGACGTGGGCAAGGCGCAGGCGCTGGCGAGCCGCTTCGACGTGAAGGACACCTACGACGACATCGAAGAAGTCCTGCGATACGCCAACGTCGACGTCGTCGTCATCTGCACGCCGAACCATCTGCACGAAATCCACGTCACCTCGGCGCTCGCGTCGGGCGCGCACGTCCTGTGCGAGCGGCCGCTCGCGCTCGACGTCGCGGGCATCGAGCGCGTGCTCGCGGCGAGCGACAAATACGGCAAGCGCGTCATGGTCGGGATGAATCACCGCTTCCGCTCCGACGTGCAGGCGGTGCGCGGCTTCCTGGCGGGCGGCGATCTCGGCGCGCTGCAGGCGGTGCGCGGCGGCTGGTACACCTTCCAGCCCAGCCGCCAGATGCTCGGCTGGCGGCTGCGGCGCGACCAGGCGGGCGGCGGCGCCGTGCTCGATCTCGGCCTGCCGCTCATCGATCTCGGCATGTGGCTCGCGGGCTGGGCCGCGCCCAAGCGGATTTCGGCGCATTTGACGCGGCCCGCCAAGGACGCCGTCGAGGACATGGGCTCGGTGCTCATCGTGTGCGAGAACGGCGTGTCCATTACCGTCGACATCAGCTGGCGGCACCTCGGTGAAGGCGAGCGCTTCTGGTTCGACATCGTGGGCGCGCGCGGCTCGGCGATGATCCAGCCGCTCCGGATCTTCAAGGAGCAGCACGGGCAGGCGCAGGATGTCACGCCGACCGGCGCGACCGGGCGCGAGACGCAGTTCACGCAATCGTATCGGGCCGAGTGGATGTATTTCCTCGCGGTGATCAAGGGGGACGTGAACGCGCCGCCGCCGCGCGACCAGCTCGCGCTGCAGCGCGTGCTCGACGCGATCTATCGATCGGCGGACGAAGGGCGCGACGTCTTGTTGTGACCAATCGCAGGCTGGCGGTCCTCGTCGTGCTGGGCGCGATCGCCCTCACGCTCAGCTATCCGCCGTTTCCGCTGCCCATGCTCAGCTTCTTCGCGATCGTCCCCGCGGTGCTGCTCGTCCGCGCCGCGGCGCTCGCCGGCGATCCCCGCGCCGCGTTCCGCTACGGCTGGTGGTACGGGCTCATCACGAACGCGCTCGTGCTCTATTGGATGGTCGTCGCCCTCTGGCATTTCACGCCGTTCTCCGCGCTCGGCTATCTCGCCACCATCGCGATCATCGGCCTGCTGACGGCCGTGATGTTCTGGTTCGTCGTCCGGTTGCGCGTCGCGTTGCCCGGAGTGCCGCTGTGGATCGTCTTTCCGGTCGCCTGGACGATGCTCGAATGGGTGATCGGACATCTCGGCGACATTCGTTTTCCGTGGCTCGGGCTCGGCACGTCGCTCGCCGACGCGCCCGTCCTCGTGCAGTGGGCGGACATCGCCGGCGCGCGCGGCGTGACGCTGTGGCTGGCGTGGTGCAACGTGGCGATCGTCGAGGCGGCGGCGGACCTGCGCGATGCGCCGCATGCGCTGCGCCGGTACGCGATCGTTCTCGCGACACTGCTGCTCGCCGCGGGATATGGGCTGTGGCGGGTCAAGACGCTTCCGATTCGCGACGTCGGGGTCGTCGGTCTGATTCAGCCCAACGAAGGATTCAGCGAGAAGTGGAATCCCGCGCACGCCGACAGCGCGATGCACACCCTGCTGTCGCTCTCGCAAGGTCTCGTGGCACGCCCGCCGAAGCCGCAGCTGCTCATCTGGCCCGAGGCGGCGATCCCCGGGTTCTTTCTCGACCACCCGCAATGGGACGCCGAGGTCGGCACGTTCGTACGCGCGGAGCACGTGCCGCTCTTGACGGGCGGGCTCAACGCCGAGCCGGAGGAAGGCCGGGCGCGGGGGTACAGGATCTACAACGCGACGTTCTTCTACGACACCACCGGCGATCGCACGCGCGCGCCGATCTATGCCAAACGCTATCTCGTGCCCGTGACCGAGAAGGTGCCGTTCGTTCCGGTCGCGCTGTTTCGGGCGATCCCGGGACTCGCGCGGTGGTCCGGCGCCTTCCGCTCCGGCCGCACCGCGCCGATTTACTCATCACCGCTCGGCCGGTTCGGCGTCGTCATTTGCTACGAGTCTGCGTTCGAGGGTGCGGCGCGCGCCTATCGCGCGAATGGCGCCAATTTTCTCATCAATGTGACGAACGACGCGTGGTTCGGCAGCACGAGCGCGCCGGCGCAGCACGCGTCGCACCTCGTGCTCCGCGCCATCGAGACCCGGATGGGGGTTGCGCGCGCCGCCAACTCCGGGATCTCCGAGTTCGTCGATCCGCTCGGCCGCGCGTATGACGCCACGCGGATGAACCAGGCGGCATCGATCAGCGGCTTGCTGCGCACGAGCGACGTGATTCCGCTGTACGTCCGGCTTGGCGACTGGGTCGGCATCATGGTCGTCGTGCTCACGCTGCTTGGCGCCGCGTTCCTCGTCCGGCTGCGCTTGCGGCCATGACGCGCGTCGGCGTCGACGTCGGCGGGACGTTCACCGATCTCGTCGCGGTCCGACCCGACGGCGCGCTCGACATTCGCAAAGTGGCGAGCACGCCCGATGATCCGAGCGTCGGCCTGTTTCGATCGCTCGACGCATTGGGTTCGTCCACGACTATTGATGTGCTGGTCCACGGCACCACCGTGGCGACCAACGCGCTGCTGGAACGGCGCGGTGCCCGTGTCGCGCTCGTCGCAACCGCCGGATTCGAGGACCTCCTGTGGCTGCGCCGGCAGGATCGCGCGTCCCTCTACGATCTGGCGCGCGGGCATCCGGCTCCGCTGGTCGACCGCGCGAACGTGGTGGGGGCGCGCGAGCGGATGGGACCCGATGGCGTGTTGCACGCGCTCACGGACGATGAAGTCACGCGCGTGGTCGACGCCGTCCGAGCGCTCGCTCCGGAAGCCGTCGCCGTCTCATTGCTGTTTGCGTTCCGCCACGGTGCGCACGAACGGCGACTTGCCGCCGCGCTGCGCGCCGCGTTGCCGGGCGTCCCCGTCGCCGCCAGCCACGAAGTGCTGCCCGTCTTCCGCGAATACGAGCGCACCAGTACGACCGCGGCCGAAGCGTATCTGCGCCCCAAGGTCGGTGCCTACCTCACGAACACCGGCGCGGCCGTGACGCCGCGCGGCGTGCGGGTGCTGCGGATCATGACGTCGAGTGGCGGCACGCTCGGCCCGGCGCAAGCCGCGCAGCGCGCCGCGAGTCTCGCGCTCTCAGGGCCGGCGGGCGGCGTCGTCGGCGCCCGTCTGATCGGTGCCGCGGTGAACGCGCCCGACCTGTTGACGCTCGACATGGGCGGAACGAGTGCCGACGCCAGCCTGATCACGGGTGGTGCGGCGCTGACGGAAGGGGCCGGAGCGGTCGCCGGCGTCCCGATCGCGCTGCCGGCGATTCTCATCGAGACGGTGAGCGCGGGTGGCGGCAGCGTCGCAACCCTCGATGAAGGCGGCGCGCTGCGGGTCGGACCGCGGAGCGCCGGCGCGGTGCCCGGACCCGCGTGCTACGGGCGCGGCGGCACCGAGCCGACCGTCACGGACGCCTGTCTCGTGCTCGGCTGGCTGGACGCGGCGTTTTCGCTGGCCGATGCCGTACGGCTCGATCGCAATGCGGCTGAGCGCGCTGTGGCGCGGTTGGGGGACACGGAGGCGATGGCGGCGGGAATCGTCCAGGTGGCGACGGCGGTGATGGCGCGTGCCCTGAAGCGCGTCAGCGTCGCGCGCGGCATCGACCCGCGGGGCATGGCGTTGCTCCCCTTCGGCGGTGCCGGCCCCTTGTTTGGTTGCGCGCTCGCCGACGAGCTCGGCATGTCCCGCGTCGTCATTCCACCGCATCCAGGCGTGTTGAGCGCGCTCGGGCTCGCGGCCGCCCCGGAACGCGTCGACGTGGTCGCCTCGTTGCATCGAGCGGTCGATACGATTCGCGCCGGCGAGCTGGCCGGCGCATTTCAGCCGCTGCTGGCCGCTGCCCGGTCCGAGCTGCCCGGCGCGACGCTGAGCCGCGCGGCGGATTGTTGCTTCGCCGGCCAGGGCTATGAAGTGACCGTTCCCGTACTGGAGGATGACCCCGCTGCGCTGAGTGCCGCGTTTCGGGCGGCGCATCGCGCGCGGCACGGGCACGCCGATCCCGTGCAGGCCGTGCAGCTGGTGAACCTTCGGGTGATCGCCGAGCGCCCCGTGTCATTCGGCGCGTTCAGCAGTGAAGGCACGAATGGCGACGGCAAGAGCAAGAAGCGCGCGCGGCGCGGCATCGCGCTACGAGACCGCACGCGCGTGCAGGCGGATGTCTATCCGCTCGGCGAAATGTCCGCGGGCGAAGTCGTGCAGGGCCCGGCGGTGCTCGCCGGCGCAGACGCGACCGCCCTGATCGAGCCGGGCTGGCGCGGGACGGTGCACCGCTCCGGCGCCGTCATCGTGGAGCGAGCCGGGACATGACGCTCGACGCCGTCGGGCTCGAGGTCATGGCCAACGCGTTCGCGTCCATCGCGGAAGAGATGGGCCTGGTCCTGGTGCGGAGCGCCCTGTCCCCCAACATCCGCGAGCGGCGCGACGCCTCTGCCGCTCTCTTCGATGCGGACGGCGAGATGATCGCGCAAGCCGCGCACATCCCCGTGCATCTCGGCGCGCTGGGCGACGCCGTGGCCGCGGTGCGCGCGCTCGCGCCGCAGCCCGGCGAGCTCTTCCTTCTCAACGATCCCTATGCGGGTGGAAGCCATCTTCCGGACCTCACGCTCATCGGCGCAATCGACGTGGACGGACGCGTGGGGGGCTACAGCGTGGTCCGCGCGCACCATTCCGATATCGGTGGGATGACGCCGGGCAGCATGCCGGCCGGCGCGCGCGACCTCTACCAAGAAGGCCTCGTGATTCCGCCCACGCGGTACACGCCGGAGCTCGAGCGCCTCGTTCTGGCGAACGTCCGCACGCCGGTCGTGCGCCGCGGCGACCTCGCCGCCCAGCGTGCCGCGGTCGAGCGCGGTGCGGAAGGATTGCGCGCGCTCGCCCACCGTTACGGCCGCGAGCCGCTGAACGAAGCGGCGCGAGAGCTGCTCGCGTACGCGGAGCGGCGAACGCGCGCGATGCTGCGCGCCATGCCGGTCAGCGCGGCCGCGACCGATTACCTGGAGGGCGACGGCGTAACCGGCGACGACATCGCGATCACGGTCCGCGTGACGATCGCCGACGGCATCTTTCACGCCGATTTCGCAGGGACGAGCGCGGCGGTGCAGGGAAACGTGAACTGCCCGATCGCGGTGACGCGGTCGGCCGTGCTGTTCGTGGTCCGGACGCTGCTGCCCGACGATGTGCCCATGAACGGCGGCGTCTCCCGCGCGATTCGGGTGAGCGCGCCGCGCGGCGCGCTCGTCAACGCGGAGCCGCCGAGCGCGGTGGCGGCGGGGAACGTGGAGACGTCGCAGCGGATCGCGGACGTGGTGTTTCGCGCGCTCGCGGCCGGCGGCCGCGATGTGCCCGCCCTGGGGCAAGGCACGATGAACAATCTGACATTCGGAGGATCTCGGAGCCCGGAGTCAGGAGCTTGGACGTACTACGAAACCATTGGTGGTGGACAAGGCGCGAGCCGTGGCGCGAATGGTCCGTCCGGCGTGCACGTCGGGATGTCGAACACGCTGAACACGCCGATCGAAGTCCTCGAGCTCGAGCATCCGCTCCGCGTGCGCACGTACGCGCTGCGTCGGGGCAGCGGGGGACGAGGGACGTGGGACGGCGGCGATGGCGTGGTGCGCGAGTTCGAAGCGTTGGCGCCGGCGGAAGCGACGTTGCTGACGGAGCGGCGGCGACACGGGCCGGCAGGCGGTTCCGGCGGGGCGGCCGGGGCGCCGGGCACCAATCAGCTCAATGGCGTGGCGCTGCCGTCGAAGGTCACGCTGCGTCTGTCCGCGGGGGACATTCTCCGCATCGAAACCCCGGGCGGTGGCGGCTGGGGAAGGGAGTGACATGACCTGGTTTCTGATTTCGTTGTTGGGCCTGTTCGCGGGCGTCGTATCGGGGCTGTTCGGCGTGGGTGGCGCCGTCGTCATCATTCCCGGCCTCGTGCTGATCGGGCGATTGCAGCAACACACCGCGCACGGCACGTCGCTGGCTGCGCTGCTCTTGCCTGTGGGCTTACTGGGCGTCTTGCAGTACGCCAAGCGCGATCAGGTGCACTGGGGGTTCGCGGCGGTCATTGCCGGCGGTCTGCTCATCGGCGCCTACTTCGGCGCTCGGCTCGCCGTGTCGATTCCCGATGTGACGCTGCGCCGCATGTTCGGCGGATTCCTGCTGCTGATTTCGGTGAAGCTCTTGTTCTTCTAGGGGGCGTCGGCTTCGCTCACCTGGCGCTGAAAGACTTTCGCGTCGATGAACAGCTTGAAGAGATCGGCGTCCAGCTGGCCCTCGGTGACTTCCGTCGTGAGGATGTCGAGGGCGCGGTCGTTCGAGACGGCGCGCTTGTACGGACGGTCCTGCGCCGTGAGCGCGTCGTAGATGTCGCTGATCGTCATCATGCGCGTCTGAAGCGGGATCGCATCCGCGGTGATGCGCCGTGGGTAGCCGCGCCCGTCCATCTTTTCGTGATGCCCATAGGCGATGAGCGGGATCTGCTGCAGCTCGCGCGTCCACGGAATGCGCTGCAGGAACTGATACGTGTGCGTCACATGACTTTCGATCTCGTGGCGCTCGGCGTCGTCCAGGCTGCCTTTGCGGATCGTGAGGTAGCGCACCTCGTCGGGTGAGAGAAACGGCTCGGTGTTGCCGTCGAGCCCGCAGTAGGTCCGATGCGACCACGCCTTCAGCTCATCGAAGCTCCCATCCGGCAGAATCGTCGGCTCGTTCGCTTGCAGCACGATCTCCAGGAAGCGATCGAGATCGGCGAGCTCCGCCTTGTGCGCGTCCTCCAGCTCCTTGACGAAGCCGTCGTAGCCGCGCTTGCCGTTCTCCTCCAGGAATTCCGCGCGCTTGCGCCAGAACTCTCGTTCCGCGGTGCGGCGAATGAAGGCGTGTCGATGCCGCACGAGACTCAGGTCGGAGGGATAGAGCTTCTTCGCCTTGATCAGCACCTGCTCGCGCACGCCGACCTTGCCGAAATCGTGGAGCAGGGCGGCGTAGCGGATCTCCTTCAGCTGCTCGCGCGAGAACTTCACCAATCGGTAGGGGCCGTCCGCCGCGCGATCGACGACCTCGGCGAGACCGACCGTCATGCCGGCGACCCGGCCCGAGTGACCGTACGTGGTCGGGTCGCGCTGTTCGATCGCGTGGACCGCCGCCAGCACGAACCCCTCGAACAGCTTTTCGATGTCCTCGTACAGGCGGCCGTTCTCGATGGCGACGGCGGCCTGTCCCGCCAGCGCGGTCACCAGCTCGACGGTGCGCTTGGAGTACGGCACGACCTGCTTGTCCACGTCGGCCGGCGTCGCGAGCACCGCCTCGAGATTGCGCTTGCGGTTGATGAGCTGCAGCACGCCGATGATCTCGTCCTTGTGATCCTTCATCGGGATCACGAGCATCGACTTGGTGCGATAGCCGTAACGCTCGTCGAACGAGCGGTTGATCGTGTACTCGACGTCCGGCGGCAGGAAGTACGCGTCGTCGATGACGAGCGGATCGCCGGTGACGGCGCAGTAACCCGCGAGGCTGCCGCGGTCCACCGGAATCGTGTGCTCGACGAAAGGCGCCTCCGGCTTCGAGTACGTCTGCGCCAGCCGGAAGCGCAGCCGCTTGTCGCCGTTCGCGTTTACTTCGACAAGATACAAGCTGCCGGCGTCCGACTGCGTGATGCGGCGCGACTGCGTGAGAATCAGATCGAGCAGCGTCTTGATGTCGCGCTCGGTGCCGAGGGCGACGCCGATGCGCGTCAGCTCGCCGATCTCGCGCGCGCGCTGCGCGGCCTCCGCGCGCGCCCGCGCGGTCTCGGCGCGGGCGGCGGCCTCGCGGAATCCGGCGCGCACGGCCAGGAGCAGCCGGCGCGGGCTCGTGGGATACGTCAGGAAGCCGGACAGGAATTCCGTCGGCAAGCCTTCGGGGACCTCTGTTTCGCCCTCGCGCCCCAGCGCGACGATTCCGCCGCCCGCGTCGACGAACGACCGCATGATGTCTACGGGGAACCGCGAGCGGCTGTCGGCGTCCAGCAGGAACACGGTCGGCCGGTCGTCCGCAACGACCAGCTCCTTGGGCTGGTGCACGGCGCGCGCTTCCACCTGCGCCGTCTTGAGCGCCGGGTCCACGCCGTCCGAGCGCCACTGCGGCGCGTGCAGGAGCAGATACCTCACGGCTTGGCGCCCACCGTGCCGCGGCCGCTGTCGGCCGCGTGGGCGGAATCGCGTTGCACCGGGGGCAGCGGCTTCACGCCGGTGAGCGCCCGGAACGGCCGCCGCGACATCTGGTCGACGAAGTTGTTGAGCTGCCGCGAGGCCTCGGTGAGGTTCGCGACCGTCGCCCGCAGGTCGCTGCGGTTCTCGCTCGCGAGCGAGTGCGCCTCGCGGGCGAGGCTGTCGAGGCGCAGCAGCAGGCGGTTCGTGTTGGCGACCGCGGTCGACACCGAGTCGGCGAGACCGCGCTGCGAGAAGCGGTTCACCATCGAATCGAGCCGGCCCATCGTCGACGCCACGCCGGTCAGCGTGCGCTCGACGTCGGGCGTGACGTCGCGCAGCGTGGACTGCACGCGCACGAGCGTCTGCGTCGCGGTTCGTACCATCTCCTGCACGCGTTGCGAGAGCTGGTCGGCGACCTCGGCGACGGCGTCGAGCGCGTTGCCCTTGCGGTGCGAATCGAGCGTGTCACCGGCATGCAGATAGGCGCGATGGCCGCGGATCGAATCGGGCAGGATCAGGCGGATCGAGACGGCGGGCGAGATCTGACTCGCCTGGACCAGGTCGGCCCGCGTGCCGATCGGCAGCTGCAGGCTCGAGCCGTCCTGGAACCGCTCCTTCACGGACATTCTGGCGACGAACGAAATGCGGCGCGTCAGCGAGTCCACGCGCGGCGAGATGCCGGTGACCTGCCCGACGTCGAGTCCTTCGATCACGACCGCGGTCCCCGGGGAAATCCCGTCGGCGCTCGCCACGCGCAGAAAGAGATCATAGCGGCGCTCGCCCCAACCGCTGGTCGCGATGAGGGCGCCGATCACGAGTGCAATCGTGCCGACGATGAACAGTCCGACGTAGAAGTCCTGCCGCGTTTCCACCCGTCCCTCGTCCCCGTCCGCCCGGCTCGCTCAGACCGTCTCGAGCTCGAGCACGCCCGCGCGCGTCAGCCGGTACACGTGATCGACGCGACGCAGGATGATCGGCGGAATCTCCTGGCCGGTGATGAAAATCGTGCGCCGCGCGCCTTCGGCCGACTCGCCGCCGCGCGCGATCTCCAGCAGCTCCGAGGCGACGCGCGCCGTGAGCCCGTCGAACGGCTGCTCCAGCACCAGCAGGGCGGGGTCGAACGCGATCGCCCGCGCCAGCGCCGCCCGCCGCCGTTCCTCTTCATTGGCCTGCGCCGGCCGCAGCGCCGCCGCGCCCGTGAGTCGCAACGCCGTCAGCATGACGGTGACGCGGCCCTCGATATCGCGAGGGCTCGCGCCGCTGCCGAAGCGCAACGGCAGCGCCACATTGTCACGCAGGGAAAGATTTTGCAGTAGACCGTCGCCGGCCGGAAGGTATCCCACGCGGCGACGGAACGCTAATCGCTCCGGCTCGCGGAGCCCGGCGATGACCGTGCCGAACACGAGCGCGCGGCCCGCCGCGGGGCGCTCCAGGCCCAGCGCGTATCCGCCCAGCAGGCCCACGCCCGAATCCTCGTCTCCGAGCACGGCCACGGTGCGCCGCTCCGGCACCTCCAGCGAAAAGGGCGCCGAGGCCTGGCGCGCGATCGGAATCGTTTCGAATGCCAGCGGCGTGGGGTGGGAGGGGTGTGCGGGAGTCATCGGTCAGGCCAGCGCGACGAAGAGTGCCGAGCACAGAAAGACGCCGACGAGCGCGGCGACGACCGCGCGGCTGGCCGCGATCGGGATCTCGGTTGACGCGCGGCGCACCGACAGCCCGAAGTAGCTGGGCACGACGCCGACGATCGCGCCGAACGCGAGCGCCTTGAACACGGTGAGCCAGACGTCGCGGTTGCTCAGCGACTGCAGCACGATTTGGAAGTAGCGCGGTCCCGGCAGCCCGTTGAAGCGCGCGGCGGCGAAGCCCGCCATGATCGCGACGAGATCGAACAACACGAGCAGCGCGAACACACTCACGAGCGAGCCGAGGAAGCGCGGCAGGACGAGGTACTGCTTGGGATCGATGCCGATCGCCTCGAGGGCCCGCACCTCGCCCATCACCTGGTTGGTCGCGAGCTCCGCGGCGATCGCGGTGCCGGAGCGGCCGACGACGACGAGCGCCGTGAGCAGCGGACCGAGCTCGCGCACGATCGCGACGACGATCAGCGTGCCGATGTAGTCGGTCGCGCCGAAGCGGCCCAGCTCGCGCGTGGCCTGGGAGATCACGAGAAACGAGAGAATGCCGGACAGCAGCGTGACGAGACCGACGGCGTTGAGCGCCGTGAAGCGGACCTGCGCGACCGCGATGCGGAACGAGACGGCGCGGCCGGCCGCGGTGAGCCGGAAGGCCGCGCGCAGGGCGCCAAAGCCGAAGCGCGCCAGCGCTCCCAGGCGGGAGAGCCGGCGCGCCGTCGACTTGCCGAGTCGCGTGATCGGGTTCGTTACGACGCCTTGACCCGCTGCAGGCTTTCCTGCGCCTCAGCGTAGTTGGGGAAGATGTCGATCGCGTGCTGGAACATCTCCGCCGCCTTCGTCTTGTCGCCGCGGTCGGAGTACAGCAGGCCGCGCGAGTAATACGTCAGCGCTTCGGTCGGTACCTGGCGACCCATCCGCTGGTCGGACGCCTGGCGCTGCAGGGCCGGCAGGCTCACGTCCTTCATCAGCTGTGTCGAGATGTTGCGGATCATGTCGAAGAGATGATCGCGCTGCATCTTGTCGGACTCGGTCTTCACGATCTCCCCCGTCTCGACGTTCACGAGCCTCACGTCGATGCGGAAGTCGCCGTAGAAATCGATGAAGGTGCCCATGACGGCGTAACGGGCGCCGACGAGCTTGCCGACGCGCGCGGCCGTCTGCGGATCGACCCGGCCCGCGGTGCCGAGGTTCTGCTCGTCGAGCAGGCGCTGGACTTCCTGGCGCTCCACGACGCGCGCCGCGGGATTCTGCGCCAGCTCGGAGATCATCATGCCGGCGATGCCGCGCTCCAAGGCGTCGAAGTCTTCTTTGCCCTGGCCGTAGGAGCCGCCGTTGTTGAAGGGGAACACGGCGATGCCTGGCCGCGTGTCCTGGGCGCGCTGCTGCGCTCCCAGAAGGGCCGGAACCAGGCTAAAAACCGTCAGCACTGCACGCGCGCGCATAACTACTCCTCGGGTCACAGGGTCACCTTCATGCCTTCGCGCGCGGCATCGACGTCGAGCGAGCCGCGCTTCTTCGCGAACTTGCGGGCATCCGCCAGCAAGTCATCCATCTCCTTGTCGGCGTGCTCGGGCTCGTGATGAAACAGCACGAGCTGCTTCGCGCCGGCATCCTGCGCCAGGGTCACCGCTTCCTCGTACGTCGAATGTCCCCAGCCGCGGTGCTGCTCCAGCTCCTTCGGCGTATACATCGCGTCGTGAATCAGCAAGTCGACGTCTTTCAAAAACGCGACGAAATCGTGTCGCCAGTTCTTGCCGACGTCGTATTCGCCGCCGGTGCCCAGCTCATTGTCCGTCACGTAGGCCATACTCGGCCCGCCACCAGTGGCGGGCGTGAGCCGGAACCCCAGCGTGGTGCCCGGGTGCCGCAGCTTCATCGTCCGCACGCGGAAGGCGCCGATCGAGAAGTCGTCCGCGTGCACCTGCTGCACCGTCAGCGATGCCGAGAGCGCGTCGAGCGGCACCGGAAACACTGCGGGGTCCATTTGCTGGCGCAGGATCGCCTCCAGCGACGCGGTCCCTTGCCGTGATCCCCAAATGCGCACCGTGTTGCCCGGCGCGAAGAACGGCTTGAAATGCGGCAGCCCCTGAATGTGATCCCAATGGGCATGCGACAGCAGGATTTCGACTTTCGCGGCGCCGTTTTGTTTCGCGACCAGATCGAGCCCGAGGGCTCGAATCCCCGTTCCCGCGTCCAGCACCACCAGCTGGCCGCCAGCGCCCTCCACAGCCACACACGGCGTGTTGCCGCCGTAGCGCGCGGTGGCGGCTCCAGGAGTCGGAATGCTCCCCCGGGTTCCCCAGAAGGTCACCGTGTAGGCCATGCGTGTCGGCAACGAAGCTCGCGCTAAGTTACTGGTAATTAGTGATGTAGAACAAGCTTGGGCCTCACCCGCACGTCGTGACGCGCCTCACGCGCCGCCACGTCCCGCCGCTTGCTCCAAGGCGCCGCGATCTTTGATCACGATGTCCTTGCGACTGACGTCGATCATGCCCTTATCGACGAGCTCGCGCATCGTGCGCGACACGGTCTCGCGCGAGCTGCCGATCATCTGGGCGATGGTATGGTGGGTCAACCGGCGCGTGATGCGCTGGCCGTCGGTTTCGTCGGCGAGGTCGAGCAGGAGCTGGGCGACGCGCCCGTGGACGTCGAGCAACACGAGGCTGCCGACTTTTTCGTCCACGCGCCGCAGCCGGCGCGAGAGCTCGCGGAGCAGCGCGAGCGCGATGCCGGCCGAGTGCTCGAGGATGCCCTGAAAATCTTCGCGCCGCAGTACGAGCAGCGTCGAGTCCTCCATCGCGATCACGTGCGCGGAGCGCGGCTCATCGTCGATGAGCGCCATCTCGCCGAAGAACTCGCCTTCGCCGAGCACCGACAGAATCACCTCGCGGCCGTCTTCGCCGATGAGCACGACTTTGACTTGCCCCTTGGCGACGACGTAGAGCGCGTCACCCGGATCGTCTTCGAACAGGATGACGGAGTTTTTGGGATAGGCACGGTCGCGCGCAACTTCCACCACGCGCTGCAGATCGGTGGGGGCGAGCTGGCTGAACAACGGGACCTTCTGCAGCACGTCTGCTGGGGACACGCCAACACTCTGTTTAGGTCGCGCTCAGCTTACGGCTTCGGCGGGGCGGTGTCAATTGAACCGAGCCCTGAGCCTTGCCCCCAAGTTGGTGCGCCAGCTATATTTCCGCACTTCATTCCGTCCGACTTTCAGGCAAGGATACGAGCAGTGAAACCCGGGATTCACCCCAAATACCAGCGGGCCACCGTCCAGTGCGCGTGCGGCAACACGTTCATCACGCGCTCGACCACGCCCGTGATCCACGTCGAAGTCTGCGCCCAGTGCCATCCGTTCTTCACGGGCAAGCAGAAGCTCATGGACACCGCCGGCCGAGTCGAGCGCTTCCGCCAGAAGTACGGAAACAAGGCCGGAGCCAGCTGACCCTGTGGACGACAGACTCCGCCAAGCGCTCGCGCGGGCGGAGGAGGTCGCCCGGCAGTTGGCCGACCCCGCCACCGCGCGGAATCCAGCAAAACTGAAGCAGCTCGGCCGCGAGCACGCCCAGCTCGAGGCCATTCGTCTCACCCACCAACGGATGGAGCGCCTCGAAGCCGAGCTCGCCCAGGCCCGCGAGGTCCTCGGCGACAAGGATCCCGAGCTGTCGCAGCTCGCGCGATCCGACGTCGAGCGGATCGAGCCGCAGATCGAGCGGCTGGAAGACGAGCTCGACGAGCTGCTCACGCCCAGCGATCCGTTCGACGACCGTGACGCGATTGTCGAAGTCCGCGCCGGTACCGGCGGCGACGAGGCCGCGCTGTTTGCCGCCGACCTCTTCCGCATGTACACGCGCTTCTGCGAGCGGCGCGGGTGGAAAGTCGAGATCCTCTCGCTCTCGGAAGGCACACTCGGCGGACTCAAGGAAGCGGTGTTCGCCGCGCGCGGGCCGAAAGCCTACGGCACGCTCCGCTACGAGTCCGGCGTGCACCGCGTGCAGCGTGTTCCCGTGACTGAGCAGCAGGGACGCATCCACACCTCCGCGGCGACGGTCGCCGTTCTGCCGGAAGCCGAAGAAGTCGACCTCAAGATCGAAGACAAAGACCTGCGGATCGACGTGTTTCGCTCCGGCGGCCCGGGCGGCCAGAGCGTCAACACGACCGACAGCGCGGTCCGCGTCACGCACCTGCCGACCGGCCTCGAAGTGAAATGCCAGGATCAGAAATCGCAGCTCCAGAACAAGATCAAGGCGCTCGAGATCCTCCGCTCGCGCCTGCTCGATCGGATGGTCGCCGAGCAGGAAGCGGCCCGCGCGCGCGATCGGCGGGCGCAGGTCGGGACGGGCGACCGCTCGCAGAAGGTGCGGACGTACAACTTTCCGCAAAACCGCGTCACCGACCACCGCATTCATTTCACGACGCACAACATCGACGAAGTGATGGACGGCAAGCTCGACGATCTGATCGGCGCGCTGAAAGAGGCGCAGGAAAAGGAGCGCGCCGGTGTCTGAGGTCCGCGTATTGCGGCGCATCACCGACGAGCTCACGAAGGCGTCGGGCACCGGCGACCTGCCCAGCGGCGAGGTCGCCGCGCTGTGGGCGGCCGTCGCCGGCTTGACGCCCGCCGAGGTCTGGCTCCGGCGCGACGCGGAGGCGGCACCGGACGTCGCGGACCGTTTTTGGAAAGCCGTGGAGCAGCGCTCACGCGGCGTGCCGTTCGCTTACGTCGCCGGCTCGGTCGGATTCCGCACGCTCGATCTGAAAATCGATCCGCGCGCGCTGATCCCACGGCCGGAGACCGAAGGCCTCGTGGAGCTGGTGCTCGCGCGCTGCTCGCGCGGTCTCGTTGCCGATGTCGGCACGGGCTCGGGCTGTATCGCGCTGTCGCTCGCGGTCGAGGGCAAATTCGACAAAGTGGTCGCGGTGGAACGCTCGGCGCGGGCCGCGGCGCTCGCGCGTGAGAATCTGCAACGCGTGGCGCCGAGGACACCCGTCGAGATTCGCGAAGGGAACCTGCTCGAGCCGCTGGTGGACAAAGGAGAGCGCTTTCGAGCGATCGTTTCGAATCCACCGTATCTCACCACCGCGGAATTTGACGAGCTCGATGCGTCGGTCCGCGAGTTCGAGCCACGCGACGCGTTGGTCAGCGGGACGAGCGGCCTGGATGTGACGCGCGGGCTGTTCGCGGGCGCGGTGCGGGTGCTCGAGCCCGGTGGCTTGCTCGCGATCGAGATCGATGAGCGGCGGGCGGAGCAGGTCCAAGCGCTCGCGCGCGAATACGGCTGGGCCGTCGAGATTCACGACGATGTGTTCGGGTGTCCCCGTTATGCGCTCTCTATAAAGGAGGATTAGTGCTCGAAGAGAAGGCTGAAGACCTGGGGCGCGTACTCGGTCAGACCGACGAATACAAAGCGTTGCGGCGCGCGACGGAGGCGCTCCGCGAGGATCAGGCGGTGCAAAAAGTGCTCGCGGAAGCCGAGCGTCTCGCGCAAGAAATCGAGCGCGTCGCGCAAGAGGGGAAAGAACCGACGAAGGAGCAGGTCGAGAAGTACGACCAGGCGCTCCAAAGCGTGCAGGGGAATTCGGTGTATCAGCAGATGGTCGCCGCGCAGGCGAATTTCGAGAAACTGATGGCCCGGATTAATGCCCGCATTTACGAAGGCATCAAGAAGGGCGCCGCGAGCCCCATCATTACTCTCGGATGACGTTCGTCGTCGTCGAAGGACCGGAGGGAGCCGGCAAGTCGACGCTGGTGCGCTGGCTCGGCGCGGCGATGCGGGCAGAGGGGCGCGACGTGCTCACCGTGCGGGAGCCGGGCGGTACGCCGATCGCCGAGGCGGCCCGGAAGCTGGCCCTGAAGTCGCGTCATGACCGGGCGTGGGGCGCCGAGCTTTTCCTCTTTCTCGCGGCGCGCGCGGACCTGGTCGAGCGGGTGATCCGGCCGGCGCTGGCGGATGGGCAGATCGTGATCGCCGATCGGTTCGGGCTCTCCACCATCGCCTACCAGGTAGCCGGTCGCGGACTGGATCGCGGCGACGTCGAAGCGGCCCTACGCATCGCAACGGGCGGGCTCACGCCGGACCTGACGCTCGTCCTGGACGTCCCGCTCCAGGTGGGCCGCGAGCGCCAGCGCAACGCCGGCAAGGTTAAAGACCGCATCGAGCGGGAAGATGACACGTTTCACACACGGGTCCGTGACGCGTACCGTAGCGCATCCGGGCCCGGGATTGTCCATATTGATGCCAGTCAGACCAAGAAGGCCGTCCAGGACGCCGCCTGGCGGGAAGTCGCGGCGGCAACGGCTCTATCACTGAGGGGCGCATAATGATTCGGCATAAATGGTCCGTGGTCGCTGTCGTCGGTTTGGCCGCGCTCGCGAGCGGCGGTTGGTTCCTGCAGCGGCAGACGGAGCCGGAAGGCTCGGTCTACCAGCAGGCGCGGCTGTTCGACGACGTGCTGGCGCACGTGGCCGACTACTACGTCGATTCGCTGGACGAGCGGCAGCTCTATCAGATGGCGATCGACGGCATGCTCGACCAACTGCACGACCCCTACTCGGTTTTCTTGAAGCCCGAAGATTTCCGCCAGCTTTCCGAGGCCACGACGGGCAACTACTCGGGGCTCGGGATTCAGATCGACGTGCGGGGCGGTTGGATCACCGTGGTCGCGCCGCTACCCGAGACGCCGGCGGAGCGCGCCGGCATTCAGACCGGCGATCTCATCGTCTCCCTCAATGGGCAGTCGACCGAAGGCTGGAAGCAGGACTCGGCCGTCAAGGCGCTGCGCGGCCCCGCGGGCACGACCGCCGAGCTGCAGATTCGCCGGGCGGGCATCGACAAGCCGATCACGTTCAAGCTGACGCGCGCGACGATTCACATTCGCTCCGTCCAGATTGCGATGATGCTGGACGACCGTGTCGGCTACATCTCGATGAATCCCGTCAGCGAAAACTCGACGCAGGAAGTCTCCGCGGCGATCGACACGCTGCAGAAGCAAGGCATGCGGTCGCTGATCTTCGACTTGCGCAACAATCCCGGCGGACTGCTCGATCAGGGCGTCGCCGTTTCGGATCTGTTCCTCGATCCCGGCAAAGAGATCGTCGCGACGCGCGGCCGCGCACCCGGCTCGTCGCATGAGTTCGACGATTCCAAGCCCCAGCAGTGGCCCCGGCTTCCCATCGTCGTGATCGTGAACGGCGGGACGGCCAGCGCCGCGGAGATCATTTCCGGCGCATTGCAGGATCATGACCGGGCCCTCGTCGTCGGCACGCCGACGTTCGGCAAAGGTCTCGTGCAGTCGTTCTGGCGGCTGACGCCCGAGACCGGCCTGAAGCTGACGACCGCCCGCTGGTATACGCCGAGCGGCCGCACGATTCAGCGCGTCACGCACAGCGAGGCTGAGCAGGAGGCGCAGGTCATCGCGGCGCAGCGTGCCCTGGACAGCGCCAAGATCGATTCGTCGGCGGTCTTCCACACCGACGCCGGCCGCACGATTTACGGCGGCGGCGGCATCAAGCCCGACGTCTTCATCGTGGCCGACACGTTCACGACCGCGGAGCGCACGTTCATTCGCGCGCTGGGCGACAAGATTCCGCTGTACCGGGACGCGATCGCGACCTATGCGCTCGAGCTGAAGGAGAGCAAGAGGCTCACGTCGCCGAACTTCGTCGTGACGGACGCCATGGTCGACGAGATCGTCCGGCGCGTGCGCGCGAAGGGCGCGACGCTGCCCGATTCGGCCATCGCCGGCGCTCGCACGCTGATCAACCAGGAGCTCGGCTACGAGGCCGCGCGCTATTCGTTCGGGCGCCCGGCGGAATTCCGCCGTCGCATGGCGGACGACCAGCAGGTGAAGCGCGCGCTGGCGCTCGCCGACAAGGCGAAGTCGCCGCAGGATCTGCTCACGCTCGCCGCCACGCCGGCGTCCTCGGCGCCCGTGCGGAATCGGTGAGTTCCCAGGCTTCCCGCGCGATCGGGCTCATCGGGCCCGGTCGCGCGGGAGTCGGACTCGCGCTCGCGCTGGCGCAGGCAGGCTACAGCGTCTGCCTGCACGGGCGAAAGAAGAAAGTCGTACCGCCGCCGCTGACGCTGACCGTCGGCAATGGCGCCCCCGCCTGGATCAACACCGTCGATACCGTCATCCTCACCGTGCGCGACGACGGCATCAAACCACTCGCATCATCGCTGGCCGCCTCCGGCGCCATCACCGCCAAACACGTCGTGCTCCACCTGTCCGGGGTCCAGGGTCAGGAAGCGCTCGGCCCGCTCGTCTCGACACAGGCGGCGCTGGGGTCGTTCCATCCGCTGCAGACGATTGTCGAGCCCGAGCTGACGCCGGCGCGGCTCAAAGGCGCGTGGGCGGCGGTGGAGGGCATGCCGCGCGCCGTAGAAGCCGGCGAGCAGATCGCCCGGGATCTCGGCATGCGGCCGTTCCGCATCGCCACGAAGTCCAAGCCGGTCTATCATGCCGGCGCGGTCTTCGCGTCGAATTATCTGGTGGTGGTCGAGGCCGTGGCGCAGCGTCTGCTCCGCCACGCGGGCCTGTCGGACGCCGACGCGTGGGCGGCGCTGCGGCCGCTCGTCGAAGGGACGCTCGAGAACCTGGCGCGCCACGAGCCGCGGGAAGCGTTGACGGGCCCGATCATGCGCGGCGACACGGCGACGATCCTCCGCCACCTCGAGTCGCTCGCGCTCGACGATCAGAAGCTGTACCGCGCGCTCGGACGTGTGGCGCTCGAGCTCGCGCAAAAGCAGGGAATGAGTGAGGAGACGGCGGGAAAGGTGGCGGCGGCGCTCGCTACTGATCTACCACCCGTAATGCGCCCGTCGGGGAAAACCGGAATTCGCGGGCGGCAATCGGGTGATTCACGCCGAGGTTCCGCAGAATGATCGTGCGGCGTTGACCCGACGTCTCCACGATATCCACGCGACGCAGTAAGCCATCCCGCTTCGCAATCCACACCGTCGCTTCCGTGTAGGGAAAGTCACCGGCGGTTGACCGCGGTGTCAGTGTAATCACATCCACGGGCCCGTCCGCGACCGAATCGCCGCGGACGTAGCGCGCGGTGTAGCGCTCGCGCGGGTGCTCGACGAACTGCCCGATCAGATTCGGCCCGGTCGTCCCGGTGCCGGGAATGTCGGAGCGAATCACCTGTCCGGGTGTCGTGCTCGGCGTGTAGAGCCAGAGCTTCTTGCCGTCGGCGACGATGCGGTCGTGCTTCGGCTCCGTGAACCGCATCGCGAAATAGCTCGGCCGTTGCTCGAAGAGCGTGCCGCGCGTCGTGTCGGGATCGCCGAGCATCGGGTTTTCGACGATTTGGACGAAGTCGGCCTGGAGGGTCTTGATGGTATCGTAGGCCGCGGAGGCACGATCGAGGATCGCGCCTGGATCCTGGGGGGCCGAGCGGTTGCGTGGTTGAGCGGTTAGGAATACCGCAGCCGTGAGGCAACCGCCAAACCGCCAAACCGCCAAACCGCCCATTCAGGCACTCACCGCCGCCGGCTCCGCGACCCGTCGCCCAATGGCTTCCGCGATGATCCGCACCTCCCGCATCAGCTGCATGAACTGATCGGGGTAGAGCGACTGCGCGCCATCCGACAAGGCGTCTTCGGGATTCGGGTGGACTTCGACCATGATGCCGTCGGCGCCGGCGGCCACGGCGGCGCGCGCCATCGGAATGACCTTGTCGCGCAGCCCGGTCCCGTGCGACGGGTCGGCGATGATCGGCAGATGCGACAACTTGTGCACGACCGGAATCGCCGTGAGGTCGAAGAGATTGCGGGTCGCGGTGTCGAAGCTGCGCACGCCGCGCTCGCACAGAATCACGTCGCGGTTGCCCTCGGCCAGCAGATACTCGGCGGAGAGCAGCAGCTCCTGCACCGTGGCGCTGATGCCGCGCTTCAAGAGGACCGGCTTGCCGCACCGGCCGGCAACCTTGAGCAGCGAGAAGTTCTGCATATTGCGCGCGCCGAGCTGCACGATATCCGCGCTTTCGGCGACCCAGCCGAGTCCGGTTTCGTCCATGGCTTCGGTGCAGATGAGCAGGCCGGTCTCTTCGCGCGCCTTCGCGAGCAATCGGAGACCGGGCTTGCCGAGACCTTGGAATGAATACGGCGAGCTGCGCGGCTTCCACGCGCCGCCGCGCAGAATCACGGCACCGGCTTCCTTGACCTGCCGCGCTGCCTCGATGATTTGACGCTCGTTCTCGACCGAGCACGGTCCCGCGATCGCGACCACGTCGGTGCCGCCGAACGCGACGCCGCCCGGCAGCCGGACGATCGTGTTCTCGGACTTCCACTCGCGGCTGACCTGCTTGTAGGGCTGCGAGACGTGGATGACTTCGGCGACGCCGGGCAATCCTTCGAGGCGTGACGCATCGACGCGGCCGTCGTTCCCGACGAGACCCACCGCGGTCCGTTGCGCGCCGGGCATGGGCTGCGCCTGATAGCCCAGCTCCTCGATGACGGAGATGACCTTGTCGACTTCATCGCGCGTAGCTCCGTGCCGCATGACGATCAACACGACTAGCGTCTCCCTCCATCACCGATGGTGAAGCGGTCGCCGTCCTTCGCGGCCGCGACCGGCCCCTGGAAGCGGGTGCCGGCAAGTCTTGCCGGGTCCGAAGTCTCTACCGGGGGATAGAAGTGCGTCAAGACTAGCCGCCGCGCCCCGGCCTGCTGCGCCAGGTCGCCCGCCTGGAGCGGCGTCAAATGGATGTCCATGGCGCGATCGTCCGGCAGCGAGCACTCCGCCAGTAAGAGGTCGCAACCCGCGGCCCAGCGCGCCAGCTCCGGACTCGGGCCGGTATCGCCGGTATAGACGAGACGGCCTTCCGGCGCGACCAGCGAGACCGCGACGCTCTCCGTCGTGTGCGGCACGGGGAACGTTTCGAGGCTGACGTCAGCGTTCAGTGGAAACGGCTCGCCGTCGCGCACGTCGAGAATACCGATCGGAAAGCCGGGATCGAGGAGCCAGTCGCCGTAGCCTTCGGCGAGCGTCCGGACGAGCTGGACCATGCCGGGAGGACCGAGAATGACGATCGGCTCCTTGCGCGGCGGCTCGGTCGTGTACTTCAGAGCGTAGATGAGCATCGGCAGCTCGCCCCAATGGTCGGGATGAAAGTGCGTCACGACCACGTGGGTCACGTGCTGCCACGGCAAGCGGAATTCCGCGAGGCGATGCAGCGACCCCGCGCCGCAGTCGAGCAGCACGCGCAGGTCGCCGCGCGTCACCCAATGGCAGGGCGCGGTGCGAGCGGCCGATGGGGCGACGGTACCGGTGCCGACCGTGACGAGATCCATACTCACTTTCCGCGAAAGACGATCCGCTTGAACACGAGCAGTCCTGGTGCCTTCAGCTTGGCGAGATACACGCCCGCAGGCAACGGGCGGCCGTCATCGGCGCGGCCGTCCCACATGAGTCGGGGATCGCACAGGCCCGAGCCGCCCGCGTATCCGCGCCCATAGCGGCCGGCGGGCAGGATGGCGGGGAAGTCCGGCCCCGGAACGAAACGGCGAACCCGGTTGCCGCGCAAATCGAGAATGTCGAGCTCCACGAGCCCGGCAGAAGCGATGTCGAACCAGAGACAGGTCGAATCACGGCCGGGGACCGGAAATGGATTGGGAAAATTCTGATAGAGCAACGTCGCCGTCGGAGCGCCGCCGTCGACGACCAGGAATGAACCCTGGCTTCTCACCGCGCTCGTGTCGGCACCGGCGTGAACGATCAGCAACCAACGATACGCGGTGTTGCGCTCGAGTGGTTGCGGCAGCGTGAAGAACGTATCACGCAGCCCCCCGATCCCGAATTCCGTGAGATTGGTGGCGACACGCTGCACGATCAGATCGTACGTGAACGGCCCCGGCGGGGAGTCGACCGCCACGGGCGACCAGCGGAATGTCGGCTCCGTCGTGTCGGTCACGCTGCCGGCGGGATTGTTGTAGATGAGCAGCGTCGCCCAGGGCGGCACGACGAGGGGACCGACGACGCCGGTGCTGGCCGTATCGCCGGTGTCGCTGCGCCCATCGACGCGCCAGAAGATGCGCGGTCCCTTGAGCGGTCGCGACAACGTGGCCGTGGTGGCCGAGCCCACAACGGTATCGGCAACGAGCGCGAGGAATTGGCTATCGCGTGCGACGCGCAGCCGGAACGTCACGGGCGACGGCAGCGCGCCCTGCGTCCACGAGAACACCGGCGTGATCGTGCCGAGCGGGCTGTTCACGGGGCTCACCGGCACCAGTCCGGCGAACGACGCCGCGGTGCCGAAATCGGGCCGTCCCCAGCCGAAGGTCGAATCGGGGGCGGACCGATTCGACGCGTTCGCGCGCAACAGCTGGCGGATCGCGATCGGCCCGAGACTCGGGAAGAGACCCTTGAGGAGCACGATGCCGGCCGCCGTCAGCGGCGTGGCGAACGACGTGCCGGCTTCGCGCAGCAACGTGCCGGGACCGGAGAGCACGCAGACCGCGACGCCGGGCGCCGTGAAATCGGGCTTCAGCCGGCCGTCGGCGGTCGGACCGCGACTCGAGAAGAGCGCGATGTTGCCGAGCGAGTCCTCGGCACCGATCGCCAGATCGGAATCGGCGTCGGCGGGCGTCCATAGCGTGCGAAACCCGGGACCGTTGTTGCTCGCCGCCGTGACGACCGTGATGCCGCGCTTCGCCGCGGCATCCACCGCCACGGTCGTTACCGCCACGTCGCCGTTCAAGTCCGACGGCTGGTAGGTGAATCCGTTGTCGAACACGAGATACGCGAGGCTCGACGAGACGATGTCGACGCCGATTGAATCGGCCCACTCGAGCGCGGCGACATAGTTGTCTTCTTCGACGCGCGTTTCGCTGCGCACGTCTTCGGTTTTTGCGAGGAGATACGTGGCGTCGGGCGCGATGCCGCGTAGCCGTCCCGCGAGATTGCCGGCGAACAGCGACCAGACCGCCGTGCCGTGGAATTGCGCGCCCGCCTGGTCTTTGCCCGCCTCGTCGCGGACGATGGCGTCGTTGAACACGAAATCGTGCTGCGCGAGCACCGTCACGCCGCTGAACGCGGAGTTTTGCGTGTCGAACCCCGTGTCGAAGATGGCGACGCGCACGCCGGCACCCCGCAGGCCGCGGTCGCTGAGCGGCCGCAGGTTCAGGCGGCGATATGGCATCTCGGACGGTCCGTACACGGGATCGCCGCCGGCGGGGCAGGAGTCGGCGACCGAGCCTGGCGCCGGCGCGACGAGCTGCGGTTCCGACGCGCGATTGCGTGGTACGCGGAAGCGGCCGAGCGGCTGGACGTGCCTGAGGTCGCGATCGGTGAGCAGAACGCGGACCGTGCTCACCGGAACGTCGGCGCTGACGGCGTGGAGCCAGCGGCTCGCGACGCGCACATGCGCACCGGTCGCGCTCAGCCGGCGGGTCAGGCCGTCCAGCGAGACGCGCGGGCGCGCGAACAGCCACACGGAAACGGTGGTGTCCTGCACCCGATTCAGCAGTCTGGAGATGGGTGGGGACACGGTGGGTTGCTGTGCGGCCAACCCAGCGGGCAGGAAAACCATCCAGATGAACCGCCGCACGGGGAGGGCCGCTACACCGGCTCCATTTGGCCGAGCCGTACGCCGACGATCGTCGAGACTCCGGGTTCTTGCATCGTCACGCCGTACACGGCATCCGCGGCCTGCATCGTGCGCGGGTTGTGCGTGATCACGATGAATTGCGTCGAGTCCTTGAACTGCGTGAGCAGCCGGACGTAGCGGCCGACGTTGGCGTCGTCGAGCGGCGCGTCGACCTCGTCGAGCAGGCAGAACGGGCTCGGCTTGGCGAGGAAGATGGCGAAGAGCAGCGAGACCGCCACGAGCGTCCGCTCGCCAGAAGAGAGCAGATGAATGCGCTGCGTGCGCTTCCCGCGCGGGGCGGCATGGATCTCGATCTCGCTTTCGAGCGGCTCGTCCTCGCTCGCGAGCCGCACGTCGCATTCTCCGCCGCCGAACAGCGTCTGGAACACCGAGCGGAAGTGCTCCCGGACTTTGCCGAACGATTCGAGAAACAGCGCCTTGGCGGTTTGATCGATTTCGCGCGCCGCCTGCTGCAGCGAGTTCCGCGCGGCGACGAGATCGTCGCGTTGCGTCATCAGGAAGTCGAGCCGCTTTTGCTCCTCGGCGTGCTCCTCGACGGCGAGGGCATTCACGGGGCCGACGGCGTCGATCGCGCCACGCAGCCGGTCGTTTTCCTGGCGCAGCCACTCGATGTCGCCGGGGACCTCGGGTGCATCGACGAGCAGCGTATCGAGCGGCTTACGCCATTCGGTTTCGACGCGTTCGACCAGACCGCGCTTCCGCCCTTCGACCTCGGTTTGTTCGAGCTTCAGCCGGTGCTCCTCTTCGCCCAGCGCGGCGAGCGCCTTGCGCGCCTGATCGAGCGCGCCCTCGGCCTGGCCGAGGTCCGCGTCCGTCAGACCGACGTTCGTCTCGGCGTCCTGGGCGGCGCCCTCGAGCTCGACGAGCGCCACGCGTCGCTCTTGCAGCGCGTCTTCCCACTGCGCGCGCTGCGTCGTGAGCGTCGCGGATTCGCGCTCGATGCGGGCGATCTCCTCCGCCCGTGCCAGTGCTTGCTCGCGCGAGGAACGGGCCTCGGCATCCGCGCGCGCGGCGCGATCGGACGCCGCCGCGAGGCGCGCTTCGACCTGCGCCGCTTCGACCTGCCAGCGCACGCGCTGCTCACGCGCGGCCTCCTGCTGCGCCTCGAGGTCCGCGAGCCCCGTGCGCTCGGCGCCGAGCTGCTCGGCGGCGCGCACACGATCCAGCTCGCGCTCCTGGAGCTCCACCTGCAACGCGCCGAGGCGAGTCTCGACCTCAGCGAGTCGCCGCTTCAACCGGTCGACCTGTGCCGCCGACTCCTCGGCCTGGCGGCGCGCATGAATCACGCCGCGATCGGCTTCGCCCTTCTCGGCGCCCGCTTCGAGCTCGGCGCGCCGCGCGTGCTCGGCGGCCTGGCCCGCGGCCGTCAGCGTCGCTTCCGCGGCGGCGAGCTCACGGACCGTCGTTTCCTCGGTGAGGTGTGCGCGCTCGCGATTCGTCTGCGCGTCGTGCAGGTCTTTCTCGAGTGCTTCGAGCTCCGCGCGGCGCTGCAGCAGGCCGCCGGCGGCCGCGGCGTTCCCATCGAGGAATACGGCGCCGTTGGCGCGCCGCAGCGCGCCGGTGCCGAGGACTTCGTGGCCGGCGAGCAGGGCGCGCACCCAGGCGGCCGCCGGTCCATCGACGCGGAGCTCATCCTTGAGCGGATGGCCGTCGGCTCCGAGCCGCGGGCCGGGGACGCAGGGGAGCAGCACCAGCGGGCCCGGCTGGGTCTCGGCGTGCCACGCGCGAATCGCGTCGATCACCGACGCGTCGCGTACGAGCACGGCATGCAGCCACTCCCCGAGCAGCCGTTCGGCCAGCTCGGCGTCGCGGCGGCTGGTGCGCACGAAGTCGGCGAGCGGCCCGAGCACGCCGTCGCCGAATTGCGCGCGCGCCTTGAGCAGCGCCTGTGCCGCGGGCGCGAGTCCGACGTGCTCGCGGTCGAGCTCGTTCAGCGCGTCGCGGCGCGCTTCGAGCTGCGCGAGGGCGGCCTCGGCCTGACGCCGGGCGGACCTCGCGCTCATCTCCTGCTCCTGGAGCGCCGCAACGTGGCGGCGCGCATGCTGCAGCGCCTCGACGGCGTGGACGGCGGCCTTGGCGTCGCGCTGCACGCGCTGCGCCGCGGTTTCGGCGTCCCGCGCCGCTTCGCGCGCCGCGGCGTCGCGCTCGTCGCGCTCGGTCGTAGCCTGGGCCAACTGCTCCTTCAGCTCAGCGCGCTCGCGGTCGAGTGCGCTGCTCTCGATCTCGAGTGCCCGCGCTGTCTCGGCGCGTCGCTGCAGCCCTTCCTCGAGCTCGCGGACCGCAAGCCGCTCCGCGGTCAGCCGGCCGCGGACCGTGTCTTCCTCTCCCGTGCGCGCGCCGAGCTCGGTCTGGACGGCGGCGAGGTCACGCTCGGCGGCGGCGCGTTCAGCCGCGGCGGCCTCGTGCTCGCGCTCCGCCTGTGCGGCTCGCCGCTCGCCCTGCACGCGTTCGTCGGCTGCGGTCTGGCGGCGCTGCGCCGCGTTGCTCAGGCGCTCGGCTGCCAGGGCGAGGTCGTTCTCCAGTCGCCCGACTTCGAGCCTCGCGTCGGCCAGCCGGCGCTCGACTTCGGTCCGCCGCGCCTCCGCCGTGTGACGCGCCTGCACCCGCGTCTCGCGCTGCTGCTCGGCATCCTCGAGCCGCGCGCGCGCCGCGGGCAGCTGCTCGGCCATCTCCCGCGCGCGAACATTGAGCGAGCCGAGCGACAGATCGAAGTCTTCCAGCTCGCGGCGGACGAGCGTCATGGCGACCCCGAACCGCTCCTCGATCATTTTGCCGTAGCGCTCGGCGCGGCCGCGCTGGCGGGCCAGGCTCCGCACCTGCGTCTGCACTTCCGCGATCAAATCCTCGAGCCGCGAAAGATCGGCGGCGGTCTCCTCGAGCCGGCGCTCGGTGCTCTCTTTCCGGTTGCGATACAACCCGATGCCGGCCGCTTCCTCGAACAACGCGCGCCGCTCTTCGGCTTTCTCCGAGAGCAGCGCTTCGATCATTTTGGCTTCCATGACGACCGCGGCGTCGGCGCCGAGGCCCGTGCCGCGCAGCAGGTCCTGAATGTCGCGCAAGCGCACCGGCGAGCGGTTGAGCAAATAATCGCTTTGACCGGACCGTGAGAGCCGCCGCGTGACGACGACCTCCTGATACGCGATCGGCAGGCTGCCGTCGGAGTTGTCGAAGACCAGCGACACTTCGGCGACGTTGACGGGGCGCCGGCCGGTCGAGCCCTGGAAGATCACGTCTTCCATTTTGCCGCCGCGCAACAGCCGCGGCGATTGCTCGCCGAGCACCCAGCGGACCGCGTCCGAGATGTTCGATTTGCCGCACCCGTTCGGGCCGACGATGGCGGTGACGCCCTGCTCGAAGGGCAGCTCCACCGATCCCGCGAACGACTTGAAGCCCGAAAGCTCGAGCCTGCTCAGTCTCATGGTGTCCCCATGCGAGGGAGTAGGTTCGCGCGCACACCCGCGCGCTTGAGTGCGGCTTGCGTCAACGCCGCCTGGTCGGGAGTTTCGAACGCGCCCATCAAAATGGCGCCGTTCGTCCAGCGCACCGCGGGCAAGCCGCGGCGCCGCAGCACGTCGAGTGACGCGTCCGCCGCCGCATGATACGAGTACGGCGCCCGCAGCAGATCGCCGATGCCTTCCGGCGTCACGCCGCGCTGCCACCAGCCGGCGCGCGCCTCGGCCGCCGCGGACCGCGTCGCGTACGAGCCGGCCACCACCCGATACCACACCCGGCCGTGCTCAGTCTGCGCCACCGGCGTCACGAGCGTCGGCACGCCGGCATCCGCGGCCAGGCGGTCGGCTTGCGCGAGGGCCTTGTCGAGCGACGCGTAGGCCGCCAGCTGCACCGTCCATCCGAGCGTGTCCTGATGAACGGGCTGGGGAGAGAGGGCGGTCGAAGTTGTCGAGGTTGGTCGAGGTGTTCGCGTTGATTCGGGCGCTGCGGGCGGAGCGACGAATCCTCCCCCTGCAGCGCCCGACTCCTTTGCTCGGGCGAAGAGCGTCCATCCTCCCAGGCTCACGGTGATGACCAGCCCCGCCGCGAGGACCACACGGACACCGGAGCGCCGACGCGGTTCGGCGTCGATCGCGAGCGGCATGCGGTGCGGTGGTGGCAGCGGCTGAGCGGGGACGGGGACGGGCTGCGACACGCGAGCCTGCGGCCCGGAAGGCAGCCACCGATCTCGCACGACGCCGAGCAGCGGCAGATCGCGCCGGAGCGCGAGGGTGCCGGTCACGCCTTCGGGCGCCAGCACGATGACGCCGTCGGGATCGGCGGCAAACTGGGCGAGCGCACCCGGCCGAATGAACACGAGCAGGAGCGCGCCTTCGGAGCGAAAGCCCGCGTGCAGCTTGCGCCAGCGCGCGTGCGCGTACAAGTCCGGCGCCTTCGCGGTGTCCGTGCCGGCAGGAATCACGAAGACGCCGTGCACCTCGTGCGCGGCCTTGGTGAGCGACACGCCGTATTCGAACGCATCCACGATCCCTTCGGTCGTCGGGAGGCCGACGACGGTGTGCAGCGTGGGATGCTCGAGCTCGAGGTCGACCAGCGCCACCTTCCGGCCGTCGCGCGCGGCTATCCGCGCGATGTCCCACGCCGCCTTCGCGGCCCACGCGAGGTCGTCGCTCATCGGCGCGAGCGCGACCAGGGTCGTGCTCTCGAGCAGCGGCGGCACGAGATGACCGAGCCGCGAGAGCGGCAGCTGTCGCACGGTACTCACTGCCCGGGCTGGTAGATCCAGAAGGGACGTCCCAGCCGCCGGCCGGTCGCTTCCGCTTGCTCGCGCGTCGCGTATGGACCGAGCACGACGCGGTAGCCGTCGTCGGGATGCTGGGGCGGCAACACTCGCGCGGCCAATCCGGCGCGCGTCAAATCGTCGGCGAGATGGCCGGACCATTCCGGATTCTGCGACGTGGAGACCTGCACGTAGAGCGGGCCTTCCGCACCGGCGCCGGCGCTGTCGGCCGCGGCCGTGCTGGCGACGCTGGACGGCACGCCGCGCGGCAGCCACGTCGTGAGCACCCACAGATCCGCGGCGCCGTTCGTGACCTTGCCGATGTCGTTCAAGGAATCCGGTCGCGCGGAGATCACGTCGTTGCCGCGGCGATAGATCAGCATGCCGTCGGGCGAGATGGTCGGCAGATCGGATTCCCACGCGGTCGGAATGATTCCCGTAAGCCGCTTGATCGGCAGATCGACGATCCACGCCGAGTCTCCGACGGCCGGACGCGCGAGCAGCCAGCGCCCGAGCGGATCGAGCCGGAGCGCGGCGACGGGTCCGGGCAGCGCGACGCCATCCAGCTCTTTGCGCTCGAAGCGGTCGATGACCGCGAGACCCGGCGCGCTGCGGCGCGCGACATAGATGCGATGACCGGACGGCGAGAACGCGAGCGCGCGCGGCGCATCGCCCAGGCGAACGAACGCGGGCTCGCGCCGTCCGACCGGATCGTACAACGTCACCCCGGAGTCGCTGGCGACGGCCACCAGGTCGCCCCACCGCGACGCCGCGACGTCCCCGCCCGTCGCGATCGGATGGATCGTCGCCGGTTGATTGGCGGCCGCGACGAGCAGCTTGTCCTGGGGGATGACGCCGACGAGATGTTGATCCGCCCCGCCAAAGAGATCGCGCGGCATCGCCGTCAGTGCCTGCGGCCACGCGAATCGCGTGCGGCGCGAGAGCGAAATGACGTGCCGCAGCGAGTCGACCGCGTAGAGCGTTCCATCGGGACCCAGCGCCGCCTGCCGGACGTTCGCCGCGACGGTATCGACGCGCCCGCTGCCGAGATCGAGCGAGAGCAGATCGCGCTTCGCGGTCGTGACGAACAGAAACTCTGACTCGGGGTCGAGTCCGACCACGCGATCGACGGCGGGTAACTTGCCCTTCAGCACGCCCTCGACCGCGGTCAGGCGCGGGAGGCGGTACAACATCGGCGTCCCGCCTTTGGCCGGCAGGCGGATGGCGACGCCGGGTGTGCGGGCCTGGATCTGAGCTTGGCTAACCTGGTGCGGCGTCTGGGGTTGCGAGGATACGACTCCCGGCGCGCGGGATCCACAGCCCCACAGCGCTGCGGCGGCGAACAGAAGGAAGCGGGTGTTAGGCAAGTGGCCTCGCCGGACAAAATAGACAACCGGCGAGGCCATTGCAAGTGTTTTAGCGAAGCGGAGTTAGAACGTCGGACCTAAACTGATGGTCCAATAGGACCGCTTGTGGGGCCGGTCGAGCGGCTTCGTGTAATCGAGCCGCATGATCATGAGTCCAAAAACGTTGGCCCGGATCGAGCCGCCCCAGCTGCGCAGCGGCGTCCGGACCAGCTCCGGATCCTCGCTCGCGCCGCGATTCCACTTCACGATGCTGTTGTCATTCCACGCCATGCCGATGTCGTAGAACAGGGCGCCCTCGATCGGGGGGAAGCCGACGGGCAGGAATCCGAGCACGAGGCTGCGCGTGAGCGGGAAACGGAGCTCGACGTTGCCGACCGCGATCTTCGAACCGATCAGCTGATCGAGCTGCGCGCACGATCCGGTAGTCGTGTTTCCCGGATCGGCGACGCACTCGTTGTTGCGGATCGAGCCGGCCGTGTAGCCGCGAATCAACTCCGTGCTGCCCAGGAACACGGGGAAGCGATCGGCGTCGCGCCCGAAGCGACCGAACATGAAACCGCGGAACGCGAGCGTGAAGGGCCGCGCGAACAGGTAGCGGCGATAGTCGACGAGCCCGGCCGTGAATTTCCACGAGCCGATCGCCGGCGACACCGACAGGCGCGAGCGGCTGCCGGCAAACGGGCCGACCCAGCCGAACAGCGTGTTGTCGTGCACGTGCGCGATCGACGGCTGGATGTACGATGACGACGGTCCGCTGCCCGTGACGAGCCGCTCGTCGATCGGCACAGAAACGAGTTGACCGGTCGCCGTCGTGTCGGTCCGGTACAGCGTCTGCAGCGCGAGCGTTGCCTCGGCGATGTCCACGGCGTGGAAGCCGAGCTCGACGCGGTTGAAGCGGCTGAACGGATACGAGGACTCGATGAACGCATCGCGAACCACGAACCGACGGATGCGCGTCGAGAACACGTCGAGGGTGTCGCCCGGGCTGTTCGGATCTTCGGCCCGCGTCCAGTCACTGCCGCCGTAGAAGTACAACGGATCTTGCGAAAAGCCGCTCGCCCAATTCAGTCGATGCGTCTGGTTGACGTAGACGCCGAGGATCTGCGCCTCGCTGATGCGACCGTTGATCGAGCCCGCGAGCAGGAGCGAGTGGTTGCCGAGGATGTCGGACAGGGCGATCGCGGTCCCACCGAAAAATCCGCGGCCGAAGTTGTCGCGCTCATAGCCGACGGTCGGGCGCACGACGTAATCGGCGGTGAACCGCACGCGGTACGGCTTGAATGAAAACTCCGCGGTGTCCGGCAACGCGAGCGATGCCGAATCGAGCAGCTGGCGCACCGTCACGGCCGGCGCGACGGCGGACGACTCGGCCGGAGCCGGGGAGGCGGACGGCCGGAATCCCTCGGCGGACCGGTAGAACGAGGCGGACTGACCGCCGTTCGCGACTGCCGCGGCACCCGCGGCCGTCGCCGCCACGGTTCCCGTGCCGGCGGGCAGCGGCAGCAGCGTGTCTCGCGCTTCCGCTTCGAGCAGCGTGACCACCGGAGCCGTGTTCGGGCCGCGATAGGGCGCGCGCTTCAGCGAGCGCGGGTTCTCCAGCGAGTAGACGCTGTACTGGCCGTCCTCGTAATAGACGAACGCCATGCGATCGGCCTGCGGCGCCCAGCTCAACACGGGGGACAGCGGCGTGATGCCCTGAACGCCGGTGAACATGTTGGTGAGCTGATAGATCTCGCTGTCGGCGAAATCGTACAGGAAGACGTTGGCGACGCCCGTGCGATCGGAGACGAACGCCAGCGACTTCCCGTCGGGTGCCCAGACCGGATTGATGTTCTTCCCGACTTCCATGTGACCGAGCAGCTCCATCGTGCCCGTGTCGAGATGGTACAGCGCGATCCGCAGATTGCCGAAGCGGAGCAGATCGAAGTCGGTTGCGCCGCCGCGATCGGTCACGAACGCGATCGTCTTGCCGTCGGGCGACCAGGCGGGGTGCAGGTCGGCGTACTTGTCGTTGGTCAGACGACGCATGCCCGTCCCGTCGCGATTGATCACGAACAGATCGGTGAAACCGTTGTGGAAGCCGGTGAACACGAGCTGCTGCCCATCCGGCGACCACTGCGGCGTCTGCAGCCCCGAAAGGCCGACCTGAATGCGACGGTCCTCGCGGTTCTTCTTGACGTCGAGGATCACGAGGTCGTCACGATTCTTGCGCTTCGCGGCGATCGCGAAGTAGCGCCCGTCCGGCGAAAAGGCGCCCGCGGAGTTGATGAACCGCAGACTCTCATAATTGTTGTTGAGCGTGGACTTCACGAGCCGCTGCTTCACGCGTCCCGTTTCGGCGTCCGCGAGCCAGAGGTCGACGAAGAAGCCGCCTTGATCGCCGAAGAACGCGATGCTGCGGCCGTCCGGCGTCAGCGCGGGCGCGAGGAAGATCCGGCCGTTGGACCGCCGCCGCGTGAGCGTCGGCTGCGCGATGCGACGCGCGCGGTAGTGGTCGCCGAGCTGCGGCAGGAAGGTCGTCTGGATCGCGTCACGCCAGTCGTCCGAGAGCTGCTCGAGCGTGCGGCCCGTGGCGTGCTTGAAGGCCGGCTCGATGCCGGAGGTCACCGAGGTCTGCAGGATCTCGCCGATGACGTCGTCGCCCCACTTTTCGCCGATGTAGGCCCACAACCCGTGACCGAAGCGGTAGGGGAAAATGCTCGGGTCGTCCGTCATCTCTTCGATCGACGGCAGATGCCCCTCGAGCGCGGCATCGCGCAGCCACATCGCCGTTTCGGGATTGATGGGGCCAAGCGACAGATACTCCGCCATTCCTTCCATGAACCACAGCGGCGGATTCACGTTGACGAGCGTCTGCACGCCTGCACCGGGATGGCCGCGGCTGAACACGTCGTACTGGAATTGGTGCACCATCTCGTGCTGCAGGACGTGCTCGAACTCGGCGTAGGAGCCGGTGAACGGCATCACGGCGCGATGCTTGTAGAACTCCGTGACGCCGCCCAGACCTTCGCCCGACGCGTCCACGACGTTGGTCTGCTGAAAGTCGGACTGCGAGGCGTACAGGATGATCGGCTTCCGGCTCTGGAACTGGTGGTGCAGGATGCGCGAGAGCCGCGCATAGGCGCGCTCGGCCATGCGCGCTGCGTCGAGCGCGCCGCCGCGCTCGTCGGGATAATAGTAGATGTCGAAGTGCTCGGTCTGAATCGTCTCGAACTTGAAGTTCGTGTACTGAACCTTGTTCTGACCGAAGTACTGCGCGGCGAGTGGCGGTGCCGCGAGCAGGGCGAGCGCGGCGAACAGCGTCGAACGAGTCATGGTGCGTTCCATACCTCCCTAGCCTTTCGAGTCTCCAGCGACCACGGGAGCGTCCCCCCACAAGCGCTCGAGCTGGTAGAACTCCCTGAGCTCCGGATGAAACACGTGCACCACGAAATCCACGTAGTCGAGCAAGACCCAGCGTCCCTGCGCGAGCCCTTCGACATGATGCGGCTCGATGCCCTCCGGCGCGAGCGCGGCGACGAGATGATCCGCCATGCCGCGCACGTGCGCGTCCGACGTGCCCGAGACGATGACGAAATAGTCGGTGGCCGAGCACAGGCCGCGTAGATCCAATACTACCGGATCTACGGCCTTGCGGTCCATCAACGCGTTCACAACCTGTGAGAGCTCAGTCTTCATTCTGGAAGAACACCCCCCAGGCGCCGATGCCGGCGTGCGCGGCGATCACCGGAGTGATCGGGGTCACCAAACACTGTATGGGTCGGTAGCGCGACACGAGCTCAACGCGCAACGCTTCCGCGAATTCCGGGATGTCGCCGTGCACGACGCCCATGCGGAGGGCGCGCGGCCGCGGCGTGAGGGCCTTGTCGAGCAGCTCGAGGACGCGGCGCCGGGCCGCCTCACGGCCGCGCGAGCGCCCCACGGGCTCGATCTTACCTTCCATAGTAAGCGCCATGATGGGTTTGAGATTGAGCTTCGTGCCCAGCCAGGCCTTGCCGCGGCCCACCCGTCCGGAGCGGACCAGCCGCTCGAAGTTGTCCACCGTAAAGAAGCCTCCCGACTGCCCGCGCACCCGCTCGAGCTCGCGTACGATCGCCGCGCGCTCCCATCCGGCTGCAGCAAGCTCTACGCCACGTATCACGAGGAAACCTTCGCCGAGCGAGGCGCTGCGACTGTCGACGACGGTCACGCGCGTGGCGTCGAAGCGCTTCGCGGCGGCTTCGGCATTGCCGTGCGTGCCCGACAGCGCGCTCGACACGACCACGGCAATCACATGCTCCCCGGCGCGTGCCGCATCCTGGTACGCGTCGGTGAAGGCCTGCGGCGTCGGCTGCGAGGTGCCGGCGTCGAGACCGGCGCGCATGCGGCGGAAGAACTCGCCCGCGGAGAGCTCCAACCGGTCGCGGTAGGCGCGGTCGTCCACGATCAGCTGCATCGGCACGAGCCCGACGTCGTACTGGAGCACCAGCTCGTCGGGCAGGTCGCAGGCGGTATCGCTCACGAACGCGATCGGCCGGCGGGTCTGGAGCGCCTGGTGCTGGGCGCGCATGTCGTCGGCCTTGGTCGATTCGAGCGCGCCCCACGTCGCGGCGAGCTGAAAGACGGCGTCGGGAGCATCCGTATGGACGTGCGCCTTGAGCAGGTCGCCGGTCGACAGCACGACGATCGAGCCGCCGTGCGCGCGCAGCGCGCGACGGACGTCGGCCGCGTCGGGCAGCGACGGGGAGCGGACCATCAGCTCGGTGCAGTAGTGGTAATCGCGGTCGGCTTCGACGTCGGTCTGGGCGGCCGCGTTGGATGCCGCGCCCATCCGGTCCACGGCGCCCTCGGCGATCTGTCCTTCTTCGATGAGGCGTTTGACGCCGTCGAGCAGCCGGACGAAGCCTTTCGCGCCGGCATCCACGACGCCCGCGCTCTTCAGCGCGGCGAGCAGCTCCGGTGTGCGCGCGAGGGCTGCTTCGGCGCGCGTGACGATGCGACTCATGAAGACGCGCAGGTCCGACTCGCCGCGGGCATGGCCCGCTTCCTCGGCGGCCTCGCGCGCCACGGTGAGGATCGTGCCCTCCACCGGCTCATCCAGCGAGGAGCGCAGTCGCTCGAAGCCGATGCCGATCGATGCGGCGAGCTCGCGGGCGTCGATGCGCAGCCGCTGGCCGATGCCCTCGCGGAATCCGAGGAGGAACTGCGACAGCATCATCCCGGAGTTGCCGCGGGCGCCGCGCACGCTCGCCTGGGCCATCGTTTCCGCGACGTAGGGCAGGGGCAGCGAGGCGTCACCGTCGCCGAGATCGCGCAGCGCGCCGGCGACCGCGCGCAGGGTGAGCCACATGTTCGTCCCCGTGTCGCCGTCGGGGACGGGAAAGACGTTGATCCGATTCAACTCGTCGCGGCCGGCCGCCACCCAGTCCGCCGCGGCCAGCAGCGAGCGGCGGAAGCGCGACCCGTCGACGTACGCGATCGCGACGATCGTTACTCCTTCACCACCGTGACGCGCACTTCGGGCCGAACCTCGGGGTGAATCTTGATGCCCACCTGGAAGTCGCCCAGCTCACGGATCGGCTCGTGCAGATCGATCTTGCGCTTGTCGACGTGGATGCCGAGCTCCTCGAGCTTGCGCTGGATGTCGCTCGCGGTGATCGAACCGTAGAGCTTCTCCTCTTCGCCGACTTTCACCGCAAAGGTGAGGTGCACCTCGGCCAGCCGCGTCGCCTCGCCCTCGGCGGCGGTCTTCTCGGCGGCGAGCTGCTTGGAGATCCGCTCGCCCTCAAAGGCGATTTTCTTCTTGTTCGCGTCGGTCGCGGGATAGGCCAGGCCCTTGGGCAACAAATAATTGCGGGCGTAGCCGTCTTTCACCTTGACGACGTCGCCGATCTTGCCCAGGTGCTGTACATCCGCGCGTAGAATGATTTCCATCGTCACTCCTCGCCCCGCTCAGGTTGTGTGTTGCCGCCGCTCGCGCGCTTCCGCGAGCCGGCGGCGGTACTGATACCACGTATCGGTGATGCCGAGCGTACAGAGGCCCGGCAGGATGAAGATCAACGGCACCGCGAGTGCCGCGGCGGCCGCCGCCGCGATCACCAGCGCCAGCGCCGATAGCCCGAACGCCTCCGCGAACGTCGCGACGATCGCGGCGCCGCGCAGCACGAACAGCGTCGCCGCGACGAGCCCGACGTTCGTTCCCGCCACGTGCAGCGCGCGCGACACGGGCAGAATCAAGACGCCGAGCCACGCCACGATGCCCCACACCCACGCGTCGCCCATGCAGAAGTCCCGGAAGCGAGCGAGCGGCTCGCCGAGCGGCAACGCGGTGAGCCGGAGGTGCAGCTGCCACGCGAGCGCCAGACCGGCGAGCGTTTGCAGCGCGAGCATGCCGGGCCAGGTCATGCTCAAGAACCGCACGATCGGCTCATACAGCGCGAACGTCGTCGCGACGGCCTGCGGCGGGCTGGCCTCGACCATGGTGCGGACGGCGAGACTCGTCTGCCGCAACGTCTCCCAGTTCAACGCGCCCCAGCCGTCCATGCCCCAGAACACTTGAATCAGCACCGCGGTCGCGATGCCGCCGATCGCGATCGACCGGATCGCGGTCCGCAGCAGCGGCGCGGGCTCGAGCAGCACGAGCCCGATGAACGCGGCGGTCACGAGCACGACGTAGGTCGCCGTCATCGCGCCGAGCCGGGTGCCGCTCGCGGCGGTGAGAAACAACAACGCCAGGCTCAACGCCGCGATCACGCCCGCGATGGGCTGCGTCTTGCCGCCGCGCGCGGTGTTTGCCGGCGCCAGCAGCAACAACGCCGCGCACGGCAAGCCGACGAGGCTCGGGTGCGCCCACAGCATGAAGGCAATCAGCGCGAGCGCGAGCCGCCACCACGAGCTGTGCGCCACGGCAGGAGTCGGCGCGGGAGCGGCCACCTACGCGGTGTGCCCCTTGATGTACGGAATGAGCGCCAGCTGTCGCGCGCGCTTGATCGCCGTCGCGAGCTGCCGCTGGTGACGCGCGCACATGCCCGACAACCGGCTCGGCAAAATCTTGCCCCGCTCGGTGAGAAAGCGGCTCAGCGTCCGGTCGTCCTTGTAATCGAGCACGCGCGCGCCGGACTCGCACACGGGACAAGTCTTGGCGGGACGTCTCACGCTTCCTCCTCTTCCAGCTCTTCTTCTTCAGGCGCGGCGGCGCCGGTGACGACCGGCTTCGGCTGTTCCTTCGACGCCTCGACGATGAGATAGCGCAAGACGCTCTCGTCCAGCTTCACGGCGCGCTCGTACTCGGGCAGGAGATCGCCTTCCGCCTCGAATTCGGTGACGACGTAAAACCCCGTGTCCTTTTTCTTGACTTTGAAGGCGAGCGTCCGCTTGCCCCACGGCGACGACTTCGTAATGCTGCCGCGACCGTCCTTGGTCAGCAGGGCGTGAAACCGGTTGAGTTTTTCGGTGATTGCCGGCTCGTCCAGCGCGCTATCAAAGATGTAGACCGTCTCGTACCGACGACGCATGCCACCTCCCTTTGGTCATGGGTGACCCGGTGCGGTGGAAGGCACCGAGTAGGGGATTTGTGAGTACAAAGCTAAACGGCATGTACAGGCGTGGAAAGGCATGCCACGGCGTGCTATTGTAGGAGACGCACCATGATGGCGCTTCCGGTCGTTACGGCGCTGCTCGCCGCTTCGGCGCCGCTGAATCAGGTCGATACCACCGCGGGTCTCCGTGGCAGGGCCGCCTCCTCGTTCAACGGCCGCCCGCTCGCCGGCGTCATGATCTCCGTCCCGGCCGCCCACAAGTTCATCGTCACCGACTCCACCGGCGCGTTTTGGATCGCGGGTCTGCCGCCCGGCGGCCAGATCGTGCGCATCGCGTATGAAGGGCGGGAGACCGAGGAATACGAGTTCTTCCTGCGCAGCGCGCACACCAAGACCATCGCGGTGTTGCTCGACGTCGATGCCGTGAATCTCGATCCCCTCGTGGTCGAGGCCCGTCAGGCGAATACCTGGCGGGATCTCGCCGGGTTCTACGAGCGCAAGCGCTGGTACGGCGGCTTCGCCCGGTTCTTCACGCGTGAAGAGATCGATCGCATCCAACCCAACAAGATCGGCACGGTCCTCGCGCTGGAAGGCATCGCGGTCCGCTGCTATGCGTTCTGCCTGCCGACACGGTTCAGCCGGGGGCATTTGTGCGTCGTGCCGGTCAACGTGAACGGACTGCCGTGGGCCGAGGACAACTACGACCACATCCCGATCACGAGCGTCGCGGCGATCGAGATCTACCGTGGCGAGCCGCCGTACGGGCTCAGTCCGTCCCTGGCGGTGACGCCGGGCTCGTCGGTCTGGATGGGCGGCGGGTTTCCGAGTCAAAATCCGTGCGGGCTGGTGCTGATCTGGACGCGGTGAGCCTTAGACGTTGAAGCGAAACAGCAGGATATCGCCGTCCTTCACGACGTACTCCCGGCCTTCACTGCGCACCAGTCCCTGCTCGCGGGCGACCTTGTAGCTGCCCGCCTTCAAGAACTCGTTGTATCCCACCGTCTCGGCGCGGATGAAGCCGCGCTGGAAATCCGAGTGGATCTCGCCGGCGGCGTCGAACGCCGTGTCGGCGCGGTGCATCGTCCAGGCGCGGACCTCGGTTTCGCCGACCGTAAAAAAGGTCTGGAGACCGAGTAGCCGGTAGCCCGCGTGAATCAGACGATCGAGACCGGGCTCGGTCACGCCGGCGCTCGCCAAATACTCCTTCCGCTCCTCGCCGGACAGCTCGCCGAGCTCGGCTTCGAACTTGGCGGAGAAGGGGACGATCTCGGCTTCTTCGTGATGGCTTTGGACCGCCGAGCGGAGCTTGTCGATCCATTTGCCGCCGCCTGAGGCGAGGTCGTCTTCGTTGACGTTCGCCGCGTAGAGAATCGGTTTGGCGGTGAGCAGCCCCAGCGTGCGCAAGAACTTGATGGCGTCCGGGTTCTCGCCGGCCTCCCGCGCACCGCGGCCCTTGTTCAGCTCTTCGACCACGCGGTCGAGCAGGACGAGCTCGGCCTGCGCCTCCTTGTCGCCGGCACGCGCCGATTTGCGGGTCTTGTCGAGCCGGCGCTCGACGACGGCGAGATCGGCGAGCGCGAGCTCGCTCGTGATGACGTCGTGGTCCCGTACCGGATCGACCGGTCCCATGACGTGCACGACGTCAGGATCGTCGAAGCAGCGAATGACGTGGACCACCGCGTCGACTTCGCGGATGTGCGACAGGAACTGGTTGCCGAGCCCTTCGCCTTGTGAGGCGCCCTTGACGAGGCCGGCGATGTCCACGAACTCGACGACGGCGGGGACTTTCTTCTTCGGCTTGACGAGCTCGTTGAGCGTCTCGAGCCGGGCATCCGGCACTTCGACGACGCCGACGTTGGGCTCGACGGTGCAGAAGGGATAGTTCTCCGCCGCCGCGGCCTTCGACGACGTGAGCGCGTTGAAGAGCGTGGACTTTCCCACGTTCGGCAGACCGACGATTCCTAGGCGGAGCATCTCAGTCCTTCAGCCACTTCTCGACTTCTTCGATCATCCGCGGCATGAGCGACTCGACCTGCTCCCGCTCTTCCGGCTCGAATGGCGCGAGCACGTAGTCGGCCCAGTCGCCGATTCCCTCCGGCAGCGGTCCCACGCCGATGCGCAGGCGCGCGTACTGCTGCGACTGCAGCGAACCCTCGATGCTCTTCAAGCCGTTGTGCCCGCCGGCCGAGCCGTCGGGCCGGAACCGGAATGTGCCGAGCGGGATCTGGAAGTCGTCGACGAGGATCAGGAGGTCGCGCGCGGCGTCGAACGACGGATCGGCGCGCAGCGACGCGAGCGCGGCGCCGGAGTGGTTCATGAACGTCGTGGGCTTGAGAATGCGGACCGGAACGCCCTGGGCCGTGCCTTCCGTCGCGCGCGCGCGCTCGGCGCGACGGAAGGGCGGGAATTTCCACTGGTCGGCAAGCGCGTCGGCGAGGAGAAAGCCGGCATTGTGGCGCGTCGCCGCGTAATCCGGACCCGGATTGCCCAGGCCGACGACGGCGCGCAGAACCTACTCTTCCTTCTTGCCCTTGGGCTTCTCTTTCTCTTCTGCTTTCGCTTCGGGTGCGGGCGCCGCGCCTTCCTCGCCCTCTTCGCCCTCGCGGACCTTGCGAATGAGCTCGGGCTCGGCCACCTCGGTGGCAGTTTCGGCGGCCGGCGCGACGACTTCCTCGGCGCGCGGCGGCACGACCGTCACGATCGTCAGATCGGCCCCGGTGAGGATCACGGCGTTCGGGATCGACAGGTCCCGTGTGTGCAGCGAGTCTCCGATCTTCAACGCGGTGACGTCCAGCTCCACGCGGTCGGGGATGTGCTCGGGCAGCACTTCGATTTCGACTTCGCGCGTCACCTGGTCGAGCACGCCGCCCGCGTTGCGCACGCCGTCCGCCGTCCCGACGAGGTGCACCGGGACCTTCAGCGTGACCTTCTCGTCCGCCTTGATCTCGTAGAAGTCGACGTGGATGATGTCGGGGCGAAGGGGATGGCGCTGAATCTCGCGGATCAGCGCGCGCGACTTCTTGCCGTCGACGGTGAGCTCGATCAGCGTGCTTTCCGCCTCGATGCCCGTCAGCGCTTTCTCGAGTGAGAGCGCGTCTACCATCAGCGATTGCGTCGCGCGGCCGTGACCGTAGACGACGGCCGGGACCTGCTTGTTGAACCGCGCCTGGCGCGCCGCGCCTTTGCCTGTTTTCTCGCGCGCCGTCGCGCTGAGGATTACCGTCTGAGCCATAGAAGCAGTCCTGGGTGCGAAGTCAGTCGAACAACGAACTCACCGATTGATTCGAGTGCTCATAGCCGATCGCCTTGGCCATCAGGCTGGCAATCGAGAGCACTTTCAGCTTTTCAAAGATCCGCTCGTCCGGAATGCGGATCGTGTTCGTCACCGTCACCTCTTCGATCGGCGATGCGCGCAACCGCTCGACCGCCGGGCCCGACAACAGCGCATGCGTCGCGAAGGCGAAGATGCGCCGCGCTCCCAGCCGCTTCAGCGCCGCCGCGGCTTCCGAGATCGTGCCCGCGGTGTCGATCATGTCGTCGGGGATCAGGCAATCCTTATCCGCGACCTCGCCGACGACGTTCACCACTTCGGCGATGTTCGCCGACGGCCGCCGCTTGTCGATGATCGCGAGGGACGCGTCCAGCCGCTTCGCGAACCCGCGCGCCATCTTGGCCGACCCGACGTCCGGCGCCACCACCACCGGATCGTGCAGCCGCTTCGTCCGGTAGTGATTCACGAACACCGGCGCTGCATACAGGTGATCGACCGGAATGTCGAAAAAGCCCTGCACCTGGTGCGAGTGAAAATCGATCCCCAGCACCCGGTCCGCGCCCGCGTGTGTGATCAGGTTCGCCACCAGCTTGGCGCTGATCGCTACGCGCGGCTGATCTTTCCGGTCCTGCCGGGCGTACCCGAAGTAGGGCAGCACTGCGGTGATCCGGGCGGCGCTCGCACGGCGCGCCGCGTCAATCAGGAGCAACAGCTCCATGTAGTTCTCGGCCGGCGGATTCGTGGGCTGGATGATAAAGACATCGCGCCCGCGCACGTTCTCGTCGATTTTGACGAAGATTTCGCCGTCGGCAAACCGCCGCATCGTCACCGCGCACAGCGGCTGCCCCAAATGCTGGGCCATCTCCTCGGCGAGAGGCCGGTTGGCCGTGCCGGCGAGGAGCAGGAGCTGGCTGCGCGACAGCGCGAGGTCCCGCATTTGGGACCCGGAAAGTAGTCGGCAAAGCCCGGATAGCCAAGTCTGTGACCCGTCCAAACATCGGGGGGTGGTCAATCGTATTAAGACACCCGTTTTCCTCTCCTTAAGGAGTCACGCATGCGTCGTCTTTTGGCCGTCCTCACCTGCGTGCTGGTGGCGGCTCCGCTCGCCGCGCAGCAGCAACCGACCCAACAGCCGGGCGAGCAGGGTCGCCGCTTCGCCCCGCCCCCCGATCACTGGATGACGATCGATTCCCTGAGCCAGGCGCTCGGCCTGACGGCCGATCAGCGCACCAAGGTCACGCCGTCCTACACGGCGCTGAACGGCGTGCTCAAGGATGCCGCCGCGCGTCGCCAGGCGATCCGCCAGCAGATGCAGGCATCCGGCTTCACGCCCGGACAGGAACCCACGCCCGAACAGCGCGCCAAGTTCGACAGCGTGCGCGCGCAGATGCAGGGATTCCAGGACGAGGCGGATCAGTACGTGACGGCCATTCGGTCGAGCCTCACGCCGGCACAGCAGACGAAGTTCGACTCGCTGCCCAAGCCGCAGGTGATGCGGCGCGGCATGGGAGGCGGACAGCCGCGCCAGTAGGTATCCTTCGGGTCCAACTCAATCGGATTCGATACGATGGCGCGTCGTTTCGCACTCGCAGGTCTTTTGGCCGTCGCGCTGGGCGGCTCTCTCTCCGCCCAGCGCGCCGGCTCTGATACTGCTCCCCTCACCGTCGATCGCATCTTCGCCTCGCCCGAGTTTCGCAGCGGGACATTCGGCCCGCTCGCCTGGCTCGCGGACGGCATTTCCTACACGACGCTCGAGCCACCCGCGAGCGGCCGGCCCGGCCGCGACATCGTGCGGTTAGACGCCGAGACCGGCCTGCGGACGATTCTGGTTCCGGCGGCGCGGCTGATTCCCGCGGGCGACTCGACGCCGCTCGACATCGAGGATTACAGCTGGTCGGCCGACGGACGAAAGCTGTTGGTCTTCACGAACTCGCGGCAGGTCTGGCGCACCAACACGCGCGGCGACTACTGGGTGCTCGATCTCGCCGGCTGGACGCTCAAGAAGCTGGGCGGCACCGGTCCGGCCTCCACCCTGATGTTCGCGAAGTTTTCGCCCGACGGGAATCGCGTCGGCTGGGTGCGGTACGGCGAGTACAACATTTACGTCGAAGACCTGGCGAGCGGAAAGCTCACCCAGCTCACGCACGATGGCTCGCGCACCACGATCAACGGCACGTTCGACTGGGTGTACGAAGAAGAGCTCGGCCTGCAGGACGGATGGCGCTGGAATCCCGACGGGCAATCCATCGCCTACTGGCAGCTCGACGCCACGGGTGTGCGCGACTTCCTGCTGTACGACGTGACGGACTCGCTCTACGCCTTCATCAATCCGGTGCAATATCCCAAAGCCGGGCAGACCAACTCGGCGGGCCGAGTGGGCGTGGTGCGCACCGACAGCGGGCCGACGCGGTGGATCAACATCCCAGGCGATCCACGCCAGAATTACATCGCGCGCATGGAATGGGTGCCGCCGCAGGGCACGGGTACCCATACGAACGAGCTCGTCATCCAGCACATGAACCGGCTCCAGGACACGCTGCACGTCATGATCGCCGACGCGCAGACCGGCGCGGTGCGCGTCGCGTTCACGGAAGCCGACACCGCGTGGGTCGATCATTTCGACGAGCTGCAGTTCCTGAATGGCGGCAAAGACATCCTGTGGATGTCGGAGCGCAGCGGGTGGAGTCAGCTGTATCTGATGCCGCGCGGCGGCGGGACGCCGCGCGCCGTGACGTCGGGCAACTTCGACGTGCTCGGCGTCGCGCGCGTCGACACGGTCGGGAAATGGGTCTACTACATCGCGTCACCCGACAATCCGACGCAGCGCTATCTCTATCGTGTGAGCTACGGCAAGACGGCGGCCACGCAGCGCATCACCCCGCTTTCGGAGCCGGGCTCGCACGCCTACAACATTTCGCCGAGCGGCCGCTACGCGGTGCATTACTACTCGAAGTTCGGCGTGCCGCCGGTCGCCACGCTGATCAGCCTGCCCGACGATCGCACGCTGCGCACGCTCATCGACAACGCCGAGTTGAAGTCGAAGGTCGCGGCGCTGCGCACCGGCGCGCACGAATTTCGGCAAGTGGACATCGGCAACGGCATCAAGCTCAACGCCTGGTTCATCAAGCCGGTGAACTTCGACTCGACGGCCAAGTATCCCGTGCTGTTCTTCGTGTACGGCGGTCCGGGATCACAGACCGTGCTCGACTCCTGGGGCGGCCCGAACTACCTCTGGTATCAGATGCTGGCGCAGCGCGGCTACATCGTGGCGAGCGTCGACAATCGGGGCACCGGCGCGCGCGGTCGCGCGTGGCGGAAAATCATTTACAAGCAAATGGGGGTCGTCGAAACGCAGGATCAAGCGGCGGCGGCGCGGGCGGTCGGCCGGCTGCCGTACGTGGATTCGACGCGCATCGGGATCTGGGGCTGGAGCTACGGCGGCTTCATGACGCTCAACGCGCTGACGCAGGCGCCCGACGTGTACCGCATGGGGATCGCCGTCGCGCCGGTCACGCACTGGAAGTACTACGACACGATCTACACCGAGCGCTACAACGCGCTGCCGCAGAGCAATGCCGCCGGCTACGACAAGGGCTCACCGCTCACGTATGCCAAGAACCTGAAGGCGAAGCTGCTGATCGTGCACGGCACGGGCGACGACAACGTGCACTTCCAGAACACGCAGGCCATGGTCAACGCGCTCGTCGCGGCGAACCGGCCGTTTTCGCTGATGATCTATCCCAATCGCAATCACGGGATTTACGGCGGGAACACGCGGCAGCACCTCTACACGCTGCTGACGAACTTCGTGGAGCAGAACCTGCCCGCCGGCAACGGTCATCCGTCGCCGGCGATGCCGTAGCGCTACACGCCCGGCGGCCTGTCCTTCAAGCGCCCGACCACGACGGTGACGTTGTCCTCACCGCCGCGGTCGAGCGCCAGCTGGACCAGCCGCTGACACGTCGCTTGCGCCGTCCGGATCGCCTTCAGCTCGGCTTCGAGCTCGTCGTCGGGCACATGACGCGTCAAGCCGTCAGTGCAGAGCAGCACGACGTCGTCCCAGCGGCAATCGGTGGCGTGGATCGTCGGCGTCAGCTCACGGCCGCCGAGCGCGCTCGCGAGCACGCCGCGCAAGGGTGACTGCTGCGCTTCGGAGGGTCGGAGCGCGCCCTTCTCGACGAGCGCTTGCGCCAGCGTCTGATCATTCGTCATCCGCTCGAGCCGCCCGTCGCGTAACCGGTAGCAGCGGCTGTCTCCCACCTGAATGACGTAGGCGTGCGGCCAGAGCGCGGCCAGCATCGTCAACGTCGTCGCGCCACCGCGGCCGCCGCGCTCTTTTTTCCCTGCCTCCAGCAGCACGTCGTGACTCTTGAGCACCGAGCGCTCGAGCTCCGCGACGAACGACGACTCGAGGTTCGAGTCGAGCCGGCGATAGAGATCCATCAGGTGCGTGACGTGGTGCGCGATCGTTTTCACGACCGTGCTGCTCGCCGCCTG
>DATDEZ010000103.1:0-12941 GCA_036522875.1 Gemmatimonadales bacterium
AGCCCAGCGGCCGCGTCGCGCTCGCGCGGCGGACGATCGGCTGGGTCGCGCGGCGCCTCGGCGCGCCTGATCGCGGCAATCCTGCCGCGTTCGCGGGCGGCGGCAAGGTGTTCGCGCTCTCCGGAACCGACGGCAGCGGCAAGTCAACCTGCAATCGCGCGTTGGCGAACTGGCTGCGGCCGCACTTCCGCGTCATGACGGCCCATGTCGGCCGGCCGCCGCGCTCGCTGTGGACGTTCATCGTCGGCGGGCTGCTGCGCGTTGCACCCCTGCCCGTCTTCCAGTGGCTTTGGCATCTCTGCATCGCCCGGGATCGCTATCGCCTGACGTCCAAGGCCTGGCGGTTCGCGCTGGCCGGCGGCGTGTCCCTGACGGAGCGCTATCCCATGGCGCCCAGTCGCGCGCTGGTGGGCGCGCGGATTCGCGAGCTCTCCACGTCCAGGTTCGCGCGCCGCCTCGCCGCGCTCGAGGAGTCGTACTACCAGCGGATGCCGCATCCCGACCAGGTGTTCGTGCTGGACGTGGACCCCGAACTCGCAGTGCGCCGCAAGACCGACGAGCCGTCCGATTACGTGCGCGCGCGCGCGGAAACGATGAAGCGCGCCGACTGGCGCGGCACGCCGGCCAAACACATCGATGCCGGCCGGGCGCTCGCCGCGGTGCTCGCCGAGCTGCGGGAGCTGGTATGGGAAGCGTTGTAGCCATGCCGGTCCATCGGCCGCGCATCATCGAGCTCATCGGACCGGCGGGTGCCGGGAAGTCGGCCGTCGCCGAGGAGCTCGCACGGATGCCCGGCGTGCTCTGCACGTCGATCTGGCGCGTCCCGCTGGCGGAGCTCGCCTGGGCCACCGTCTGCACGATTCCGTCCGGCGCGATGCTGATGCGGCGCGCGCGCGCACCGTTGTCGCGCGAGCTGCGCCATGTCGCCCGGCTGCGCGCGCTGCTCAACTTCCTCGATCGCGACGCATTGAGCGCGTTCACGCACGTCGTGCTCGACGAAGGCGCGATCTACACGCTCGCCTGGCTCCAGGTGATCGGCCATCACGTCTTCAGTGACCAGCGGACACAGTCGTGGCGTCATTACATCGCCGGTCTGTGGGCCGCGCAGCTCGACGAGGTCGTGCGACTCGACGCGCCCGACGCCATTCTCGCGCAGCGGCTCCGCAGCCGCGCGAAGCTGCATGTGCTGTCGAACGCGCCCGACCGCGCGGTCACCGCGTTCAGCATGCGCTATCGCTCGGCGTTCGCCGCGACGCTCGGCCTGGTGCAGCGCCACGGCCGCTTCGTCCTCCGCGACTTCCGGACCGATCGGTGGTCACCCGCGGAAATCGCCCAGCAGATCATCAGCGGAACGAGTGCCCTGCCGGCACCGGTGCGCGAGGTGGTGCATGGTTAGCGCAACCGTTCCGGTAACGCAGGCGGCCGCACCCAACCTCACGCGCCGAGCCTCGCTCAACGCGGCGCAGGCACTGCTCGACTACACCGCGCGGCTGGTCGTCGGCCTCGTCACGATGCCGATTCTGGTGCGGGGCCTCGGGCAATCGCTCTTCGGCACGTGGCAGGTCCTCGGCCAGCTCCTCGGCTACCTGTCGGCGACGGACGGCCGGCCGACTGACGCGCTGCGGCTGGTCGTCGCCAATCGTGCCGCGGTCGATGACGAGGCGACGATGCGCCGGCACGTCGGCAGCGCGCTCGTCGTGTGGCTGCTGTTTCTGCCGATCGCGGCCACCGCGGGCGGCATTCTCATCTGGCTCGCGCCGCGGCTGACGAAAGTCGGGCCGGATTTCGCGGCGGTCGTGCGGCTCGCGGCGGGCTTGCTCTTCCTGCAGTTCCTGCTCGCGACGCTGTCGGCCGTCCCGGAGTCGGTGCTGCGTGGCGCGAACCTTGGCTACAAGCGGATGGGCCTGCAGTCGGGCCTCCAGATTCTTGGCGGGCTCCTCGCGGTCGGTGCCGTGACGCTCGGGCTCGGCCTCGTCGGGCTGGGGTTCGCACAGGTCCTGCTCGCCACGGTCACGGCATTGTGCTACTGGCTGCTCGCCAGCCGCTACGTCCGCTGGTTCGGCGTGGCGCGGCCCGGCCGGCCCGAAGTGCGCGGCATGGTCCGCACCAGCGGCTGGCTCGCCGTCGGCGATCTCATCGCCAAGCTGCTCGTGGCCAGCGACGTCGTGATTCTCAGCGCCGTGCTGTCACCGGCCGCCGCGACACCGTACGTGCTCACCGGCTACGCGTCGCGCACCGCGATGGGCATACTCGTGCTCGCGACAATGGGCGCGATGCCCGGACTCGGCGGCGTCATCGGGAAGGGTGATCACGAGCGCGCCACCGCGCTGCGTGCCGAGCTGCTGTGGCTCACCTGGCTCGCGTCCACGGTGCTGGGCGTGGCGATGCTCGTCTGGAACAGGAGCTTCGTGCGTCTCTGGGTGGGCTCGGAGCAGTACGCCGGGATTTTCCCGAATGTGCTGCTCGTCGTCGCGATGGTGCAGACGGCGTTCATTCGGTGCGACTCCTACATCATCGACGCGGCGCTGCGGCCCCGCTTGCGCGTGGTCGTCGGCGCGGTCGCGGCGGTCACGACAACGGTCAGCTGCGTGCTGCTGACGCGGACGTACGGGCTCGTCGGCCTGTGCATCGGCGTCGTGGCCGGACGGCTGGTCCAGACGATCGTGTATCCGGCGATGGCCGCGCGCTCGCTCGCTCGTGGCGACGACGCCACGCGCGGGTCGTGGTGGACCGCGGTGCGGCCGGCGCTCGCGATGACCGGCCTCTTTGCGCTCGCGGCGTTCCTCGGCGAGCGCAACGTCACCACCGGCTGGCCGCTGTGGGGTCTCGGTGTCGCTCTCACAGCCGCGGTGGCACTCGCGCTGGCGTACACGCTCGGTCTGCCTGCGGACGTCCGGCGGTCGACCGTGGGCCGAGTCCGCGCGGTGTTGGCGGGAGGAGGCGCCCGTGCGTAACCCGTCCGACGTCCGGATTCATCCGGTCATTGTGGCCGCGTTCTGCCTCTGCCTCGCGTCGTTCCCGTTCGAGTTTCCCGACCGGACGTTCCGGTACGAGATCCCGACGCTCACGACGTCGCTGTTCCTGTTCACGACGCTGTTTCAGCCGCGCGCCTGCTACTTCAATTACATCCCGGGCAGCATCTGGTGGCTCGGCGTCTATCTGTATTGCGACGCACTGTCGCTCGCGCTGAACGGTTGGTTCGCCTTTGCCGAGATGGCGCAGGAAGTCCTGCTGTTCATTCAGGCAGTCATTTTCTTCTGGGCCTGCATCAACCTGCTCCGGCACGACCGTATCGCGCGCGCCGCGTTGTGGAGTTTCGTCCTCGCGTGCACGGTCCGCGCGGCGCTGCCGTTCATCGGCGTCGGCCGCACCGGCGAGACCGTGTGGACGGGCGGCGAACGCATCACGGCGTTCGGCCAGAACGCGAACTGGAGCGCGAAGCTGCTCGCGATGGGCGTCATCCTCCTCGTCGGGCTCATGTACGTGCACCCGCGCGCTCCCAAGAAGCTGCGCTGGCTCGGCGTCGCCGCGATCGCGGGCATGGGCGTCGCGATCGTCGATACCGGCTCGCGTGGCGGCCTCCTGGCGCTCTCGGTCGCGCTGCTCGCGTTCGCGTTCGGTCCCTCCTCCGGCCGCAGCGCCTGGACGATGGTTCGCAACGCGTTCATCGGCATCGCGAGCGTCGCATTCCTCGTCGGCGCGTCGATGCGCTCGGAGCTGATGCGCAATCGGTTCGAGGCGACCGCGGAAACCGGCACCATGGCGGGGCGCGAGGTTCTGTGGCCGACGCTGTGGGGAATGTTTCTCGAGAAGCCGTTCACCGGCTGGGGCACGGTCAACAATCAGTTCGAGCTCGCCAACCGCATCGCCGAGCAGGAGCACCTGAAGCGCGACTCGCACAACCTCGTGCTGGAGGTGTTGACCACGACCGGCATCGTGGGCGCCGTGCCCTTCTTCATGGCCATGGCGTTGATCGTGCGCGCGGCGTGGCGTGCGCGCCTGGGACTGCACGGCGTCACCCCGATCGCGCTGCTGGTGCTCAACGGGGTGGGCGCCATGAGCGGTAATCCGATCACGGTGAAGCTGTTCTGGCTGACGCTCGCATACGCGGTCGCTGCCGCCGTGCCCATAGTGCGAGAATCGCCCGCACCGGCCACGGCGCCGCTGCGGTCCTCCTTACCCATGGTGCGCGCGTGAGCCTGCCGTTCGTGACCGTCATCGTGCCGAGCCGCAACGAGGCCCGCCATCTCGCGGCGTGTCTCGATTCCATCGTGGCGACGGCCTACCCGAAGGATCGGCTCGAGATCCTGGTGATCGACGGCATGAGCACCGACAGCACGCGCGGGATCGCCGAAGCATATGCGACCAATGCTGAGCGGCGGAACGGCATCGCGCTCGACGTGATCGACAATCCCGCGCGCACCGCGCCCGCGGCATTGAACATCGGCATCCGGCGGGCCAAGGGCGACGTCATCGCGCGCATGGATGCGCACGCGCTGTATCCTGCCGACTACCTTCCCCGCCTCGTCGAAGCCCTCGATGCGACCGGCGCGGACAACGTCGGCGGTGTGCTCGATACGCGCCCGGCGTCCGATGCGGCCGTCGCCCGCGCGATTGCCGCAGCCTGCTCGCATCCGTTCGGCGTCGGGAATTCTCGCTTCCGGATCGGCGCGCCGACGAACCAGTGGGTCGATACCGTCCCCTTCGGCTGCTGGCGGCGGAAGCTGTTCACCTGGCTCGGCATGTTCGACGAGGACCTGGTGCGCAATCAGGACGACGAGCTGAATCACCGGCTCCTGGCGCGCGGCGGCCGGATCCTGCTCGTCGCGAATGTGACCGCACAGTACTTCGCGCGCGAGCGGCTGCGCCAGGTGGCCCGGATGTTTTACCAGTACGGACTCTTCAAGCCGCTCGTCGCGCGGAAGATCGGCCGCGTCATGACCGTCCGGCAGCTCGTCCCGCCGGCGTTGACGGTGGGACTCGCGCTCACGGCGCTCACCGCCCCGTGGGTTCCGGCCGCGGCGTGGGCCGGCGCGGCGCTCGCGGTGGTGTATGGCGGCGCCGCCCTCGTGACCGCGGCGCGCCTCGTGCCCAAGCTCGGGTTCCGCGCGGCGCTCGTCGCCGCGGCCGTCTTTCCCATCATGCACTTGAGTTACGGCTGGGGCTTCCTCGCGGGTGTCGTGCGTTGGAACCGTCATCCTCGGACGTCGCCGAATGGTCAGGCGACGGCCACAACCATTCGCGCAGTTCCACTGTCCCGTTGATGGCCACGCCCACCGTCGCCGCGCTCGGATATCACGACGTCGCCGACGATCGCACGACGTCCGGCTTCCAGCGGGCCGGAGCCTGGCCGTACAAGCTCACGCGGCGCGCGTTCGACGATCACCTGTGGGCGATCGCGTCCGTCACGTGTTTGCCGTCCCTCGTGCACGACGTCGTCTGGGACGCGCCGAGCAAGCACGTCATGCTGACGTTCGACGACGGCGGGGCCAGCGCGCCGTACATCGGCGAGACGCTGCTGCGCCACGGCTGGCGCGCGCATTTCTTCATCGTCACGGGGTTGCTCAACACCCCGGGCTTCGTGGACGTCGCCGGCGTCCGCGCGCTGCAGCAGCAGGGCCACGTGGTCGGCAGCCATTCGCATTCGCACCCCGATATCTTCCGCGACCTGTCGCCGGATCGCATGGCGGCAGAATGGCGCGACAGTCGCAAGCGCCTCAGCGATCTCCTCGGCGAGCCCTGCACGACGGCATCGGTGCCCGGCGGCGACGTGTCGAGCGCCGTTCTCCGAGCCGCCGCCGGTGCGGGATACGCCTACGTCTTCACGTCCGATCCCGATCCCCGTCCCGTGCTCCACGGTCATTGCCGGGTGCTGGGACGCTTCGTCGTGAAATCGGCCCATACCGCCGACCAGGTGAGCCGGCTCGCCCGCGGCGAGGGATGGCAGCAGGCCCTCTTGCTGCGCCGCCTGCGCGTCGCCGCGACCTGGGCGCTGCCCGGTCTCTACCGCCAATACGTCGCCTTCCGGACACACAACCATGAATCTTGAGATCCGCGAAGCGACGGCGACTGAACGGGCAAGCTGGAACGCGCTGGTGCGCCGTTTCCCCCAGCGCCGTGTCGAGCACATGCAAGCGTGGATCGATTCGCTCGTCGCGACCGGGCTCGGCCGCCCGCTGTACCTCGTGTGGACGGTGGACGGCGAGATCGTCGGCTGCCTCACCGGCCTGCTCAAGCAGGCCGGCCCGTTCACGCTGTTCGGGTCGCCGCTGCCCGGCTGGCAGACGGGTGGCATGGGACCGCTGTTCGATCCCGCCCGCGTGACCACCGGCCAGCTCATCGGCGCGCTCCTGCCGGCGCTCGAGCAGCGCTATGGCGTCGCACATGTCGAGCTGCTCACAGCGGGGCTCGATGCCCCGGCCATGACGGCGCTGGGCTTCCGGCCGGAAGAGACGCCGACCTGGCGCGCGCCGCTCTATCCGAACGACGAGCCGAGGCAGCTCCAGCTGCTCAAGGACAGCGCACGCCGCAACCTCAAGCGGGCGCAGCGCCTCGGTCTCCAGGTGCGGGTCGAGACCGAAGAGTCGTTCGTCGAACGGCATTACGCGCAGCTCCGCGACGTCTACTTGCGCGGCGGCAACACGATCTCGTTCAGCCTCGAGCGTACGCGCGAAGCGTTCCGCCACATGCGCGACGCGGGCGCGTTGATCGCCGCGTCGGTCTGGCTGCCCGACGGCAAGACCATGATCGCGTCGGGCATGTTCTTCGTGGAAGGGCGCGAGCTCCTGCTCTGGAGCTGGGCGCACAGCACGCGGTATCGCTGGTACCGTGCCACGGAGCTCCTGACGTGGTCGATCATGACGCGCGCGATGGCCCTGGGCTGCGAGACGTTCGACCTCATGGGGCTCGGCGACTTCAAGGCGAAGTTCGGCGCCACGCTCGACTGCACGAAGACGCGGTGGGTGCGCAGCCGCACGCGCACGATCACGCGCCTGCGCGACCTGGCAGGTCGGGCCTACGGGTGGCAGCAGAAGCTGCGCGGCAAGCTGGCGCGCCCGAAGGACCCGCGCGTCGAGCGGCCGGTCGCGTTCATCATGGGCGACATCGATCTGGTGCGGGCGCTCGGACTCGCCAAGGTGCCGTGCGCCGTGATGGCGCGGTCGGTCTCACCCGAGCGATTCTCGCGCTTCACGCGTCAGTGGATCGCCGAGGCGGACGCGTGGAAACATCCTGAGCTGCTGCTCGAGCGGCTGTGCCAGTTCGGCTGGGCGCAACCCGAGCCTCCGGTCTTGTTCTACGACACCGACGGTCAGCTCCTCTTCGTCTCGCGCAACCGCGAGCGATTGAGCCAGGCCTTTCGGTTCGTGGTGCCGGATCAGACGCTCGTCGAAGACCTGGTGGACAAGGAGCGATTCCAGGCGCTCGCGAAGCGTCTCAAGCTGCCGGTTCCCGCTGCCCGCGCACTGCGACCCGCCGAGCAATCCGTGCCGGCAGACCTTGGCTTCGAGTATCCGCTGCTCTTGAAGCCGCTGACGCGCCGCACGTCGCTCTGGGGACACCTCGGCGGCAAGGCGAAGGCCGTCGAAGTGGCGTCGCCCGCCGAGCTGCGGGCGTTGTGGCCGCGGATGGCGGCGGAGCGGATGATCGTGATCGCGCAACAGTTGATCAAGGGTCCCGAGACCGCGATCGAGAGCTATCACGTCTATGTCGACGGTCAGGGCCGGATTGCCGGCGAGTTCGCCGGTCGGAAAATCCGCACCTGGCCGCCGCAGTATGGACACAGCTCCGCACTGGAAACGACGGACGCCGCCGACGTCCTGGCGCTCGGTCGCTCGCTGGTCCAGCGCCTCAAGCTCAGAGGCGTCGCCAAGTTCGACTTCAAGCGCGGCGAAGACGGGCAGCTGTATCTGCTCGAAATCAACGCGCGGTTCAATCTCTGGCACCACCTCGGCGCTCGGGCGGGCGTGAATCTGCCTGCCCTGGTTTACAGCGATCTCGTCGGCGTCGAGCGTGGCGCCCCGGTGGTCGCGATCGCCGGCAAGCAGTGGTGCAAGCCATGGAGCGACCTGCAGGCGGCACACGCGGCCGGCATCCCCTTCTTCAAATGGCTGCTCTGGTTCCTCGGGACGGACGCGAAGCGCGCCGTCGCGCTCGACGATCCCCTGCCGATCATGGCCGGCGGCGGCTGGCAGCTCTCGCAGAAGCTGCGGGCGGCACTCGCGTCGCGACCCCAGTCACCCGCACCGGCCACCCGGTCGGTGGAAGCATGACGACATTCTTCAGCGCGTACCTCGGACCGGTCGCCGGGTCCAAGCAGTGGGAAGCCGCGATCACCGCGCACGCGCGGTGGCTCGACTGCGTCGCGCACGTGCAGCACGACGACACGCCGACCTCGTCCGGCGTCGCGCGGGTGCAGGCGTGGCTCGCGCCGGCGGCGCGGCCGGAAGCCGGCAGGCCGACGGTCTCCATGAATACGGTCACCATATCGGCGAACGAGACGGGCTTTACGGTGGTGGTGCCGCCCGCGACGCCGCAGCCGTGCTACGTGCTCGACGCGTTCGGTGGTCGCGTGCTGACTGACGATCTGCGGTTCTGCGCGACGCTGACCGGCGGCGCGCTCGACGCCGTGGGCGTCTACGCGTTGCTGCTGTTCGGTCAGTCACCCGCCCCGTTCACTCTGCTCCGCGGCGTAACCCGGCTTGCGGGCGGCCACGAATTCCGCGTCGACGTGCAGGGCATGACCGCGAGCCGCGATTTCACGCCGACCCCCGAGCCCACGACCGAGGTGGCGGTCGCCGAACGGCGCGTCCTGGGCGTGGTCGATCGCGTGATCGAAGGCATGCCGCAGCATTCGCTGCTGTTCTTCAGCGGCGGCGTCGATTCCAGCCTGCTCGCCGCGCGGGCCGCCGCGCTCGGCCGCAGCGACGTGCAGCTCATCAACTACGCCTTCGGCCCCGACGATCCCGAAGCCGCCCACGCGCTGCGCGTCGCCGCGGCGCTGAACCTGGCGTGCGAGCGCGTCACGCACGACGCCCGCTTCGGCACGCACGTGCTCGATCGCCTGGGGCGCGACTACGCGTTCCCGTTCGGCGACTTGTCGACGCTGCCCACCAATCTGTTGGTCCACGCCGCGCTCGCCGGCTGCGCCACGCCACCCGCCGCCGTCATCGAAGGCACCGGCGCGGACGGCGCGTTCGGACTGGCGGCGACCTACGGACGCTGGCGCGCGGTGTTCGCGCTCCCGGGCCCGATCCGCGTAGCTGGAACCGCCGCGTACGATTGGCTGCGGCTGTGGCGCTTCAACTTCTACGTCGAGCGCGTGCTCCGCTTCGTCCGCAAGAGCACCCGGCTCGGCATTCGTCCGGCGGTGATGGCGCAGCATTCGCTCGACGGCATCGCGTTCGACCTGCCGGCGGGAATCAGCGGCGATGTTCCAGAGCCGAGTGAGATCGCGTCGCCCGAAGAGCGGCTGAGCCTGCTCGATCTGGCCTGGGTGTGCGCCGGCCGCATGGCCCCGAAGAGCTTCGATCCACTGCGGGTCCGCGGCATCCAGCCGATTTACCCGTATCTCGAGCCGGACATGGTGCGGGCCTCGAGCTCGGTCGCCTGGAGCGTCAAGAGCGCGGGTGGCGAAGAGAAGTCGCTGCTCAAGGCACTCACGGCGCGCCAGCTCCCCGGCGAGCTCGTCTACCGCCGCAAGAGCGGCTTCACGCCGCCGTATCGCGCGACGCTGGCGTCGGCGCCGTTGCAGGAATTCCTGCACGACGTCGTGCTCCAGCCCCACAATCCGCTGCTCGAGTGGTGCGATCTCCCGACGATCCGCGGTCTCGTCACCCGGGCCGGCAGCGGCGCGCACCTCAGCGCCGGCGCGATCGATTTCCTGTGGACGCTCGTGTTCACCACCGGCTGGCTGCGCCAGCTGCCCGTCGCGCAGCCGCTCGAGCGCCGGAGCGTCGCGTGAAGGTCCTCATGGTCACCTGCGAATGGCCGCGCGACACGTGGGGCGGCACGGCGCACTTCATCGTGCGCCAGGCGGAGTTTCTGCGCGCGGCCGGCATCGAGGTCGACGTGCACGACTTCGTGGGCGCCCGCGACCCCCGCAACTACCTGCGGGCGTGGCGCGCCGTGCGGAAGCGCCTCAAGACCGGCCACTACGACATCGTGCACGCCCAGTTCGGCCAGAGCGCGCTCGCCACGCTGCCCTGCCCGCTGCCCCTCGTTGTCACGCTGCGCGGCGACGACTTGCTCGGCGCGCTGCACGACACCGAGGGACACATGACGCCGGCCGGCCGGCTCTTGTCGATGGTCACGAAATTCACCGCCCGCCGCGCCGACGCCGTCATCGTGGTCGCCGAGCATATGAAGTCGAAGCTGGCTCCCGGCGTTGAAGCGGACGTGATCCCGTCGGGCCTCAATCTCGAGCTGTTCCGGCCGATGCCGCAGGCCGAGGCTCGCCGCGCCGCCGATCTCCCGCTCGACAAGAAGCTCGTGCTGTTCGTGGGCGCCCCGGATCTCGCCCGCAAGCGCTACGGCCTCGCCCGCGACGTCGTCAATCGCGTCGCGCAGCGCATGCCGGTCGAGCTGCTGCTCGGCTGGGGCGTGCCGCACACGCGCATGCCGCTGCTGATGAATGCCTGCGATGCGCTGATCTTCACGTCCCTGCAGGAAGGCTCGCCGAACGCGGTCAAAGAAGCGCTCGCCTGTAACCTGCCCGTCGTCTCCGTCCCGGTCGGCGACGTCGCCGAGCGGCTCAAGGATGTCGCAGGCTGCGAGCTGTGCGTCGACGACAAGCCGGACACGATCGCCGCCGCGCTCGAGCGCGTGCTGAAACGCGGCGGTCGCGCCACGAGCCGTCAGGCCGTCGCGCATCTCGATGAACAGCTGATCGCCCAGAAGGTGATCGGCGTCTACACGCGTGCGATGCAACGCCACGGACACGCGAACGGCAACGGAAGAGGAGCCTAGGGATATGTGCGGCATTACCGGCATCGTCGCTCCCGCTGGCGCGCGCGTGCCCACCGACCGGCTCCAGCAGATGACCGATCTCATCGCGCACCGCGGCCCCGACGGCGAAGGGTTCGTGCTCGGCTCGCACTTCGTCCGCAAGGCGGCGACGGCGGAGCCGGCGCAGGTCGGGCTGGGCCATCGCCGGCTCGCGATCATCGATCTCTCCGAGCGCGGCATCCAACCGCTCAGCGTCGACGGCGGGCGCACGTGGATCGCGTTCAACGGCGAGATCTACAACTATCGCGACCTGAAGGAAGAGCTGGCGGCGCGCGGCCGAACATTCAAAACCGCGACCGACACGGAAGTCCTGCTGCACGCTTATCTCGAGTGGGGGGACAGCTGCCTCGCGCGCGTGCAAGGCATGTTCGCGTTCGCGATCTGGGACGAGCCCCGCGGCGTGCTCTTCTGCGCGCGCGATCGCCTCGGCATCAAGCCGTTTTACTATACGATGCACGAGGGCTGGTTCAGCTTCGCATCCGAGATCAAGGCGCTCGTCAGCTTGCCGGGCCAGCCGCGCACCCTCGACGACGAGGCCGCGCTCGCGTTTCTGATTCACACGAACTGCGACTACGGCGAGCGGACCATGTTCCGCGAGGTCAAAGCGCTCCCCGGCGGCCACAGTCTGACGCTGGACGTGCGGAGCGGCCGCTACGATGTGCGCCGCTACTGGGAGCTGACGGCCCACGGCACCAACGGGACCGGCGACGCCCATAAGATCGCCGACCTGCGGGAGCTCCTGACCGACGCGATGCGCCGCCACCTCATCAGCGACGTCCGCGCGGGCAGCTGCCTGTCGGGAGGGATCGACTCCTCGGTCGTCGTCGGGCTCGTCGGCAAGGTATGGCGCGAGCATCCTGAAGCCGCCACGGCGCTGGGCGATCGATTCTTCACGTTCACCTCGTGCTGGGACGATCCCGCGTGTGACGAACGCCAGTATGCGCTCGCCGCGGCGACCGCGGCCGGGGCGACCCCGCACCTCGTGTTCCCGACGCCCGACGATTTCTGGGAGACGTTCCCGAAAATGGCGTGGCACCAGGACATGCCCTTCGGCTCGTTCAGCTACTACGCGCAGTGGAGCGTGATGCGCGCCGCGCGCGACGCCGGTGTGAAGGTCCTGCTGGACGGTCAAGGCGGCGACGAGGTGTTCGGCGGCTATGCCAAGTTCCGGTACGCGTACTTTGCGTCGTTGCTGCGCTCGGGACGGTTGCCGTCCCTGGCGCGCGAGGTCGGCGCGGCCGTGCTGCAGAGCGACAACTACGTGCTCGACCTGCGGAAGGGCTTCCGCTATCTCCCTGCTCCGCTCCGCCGGCTGATGGGCGTCGATACGCTGCTGAAGGACGTGCTGCGAGCGGATTGGAATCACAGCGTGGGCGCCGAGAGCACGCCGGCGACGCGGTGGTGGCGCTATGCGACCAACGGCGGCAACGGCGACGGCAACGGACACGGCCCCACACTGATGCAGCGCGTCCAGATGGACGACATCGTCATGGACACGCTGCCGATGCTGCTGCGCATGGAAGATCGCTCCTCCATGGCCTTCTCACTCGAAGCGCGCGTGCCGCTGCTCGATCACCGCGTCGTGGAGCTCGGCCTCTCCCTCCCCGATCATCTGAAGGTACGACGGGGCTGGAGCAAGTACGCGATGCGCGAGGCGGTGGGACCAGAGCTTCCCGCGATGATCCGCAACCGCACCACGAAGCTCGGCTTCGCGGCGCCCGATCGGGCGTGGCTGGGACGCGACCTGCGGCCGCAGATCACGGCGATGCTCGATGGCTCGATGCGGGTGGAGCGGTTCGTGGATACGAAAGCGCTGCGGCGCGCGTACGATGCGCCGCAGGGCAGCGCGGAAGCCTACCTGGGGCTCTTCCGAATCCTGGCGCTCGAGATGTGGATGCGGGCGTTCGAGATCAGCTGAGAGCTCGAAGGCACCAGAA
>DATDEZ010000104.1:0-3865 GCA_036522875.1 Gemmatimonadales bacterium
GGCAGCACGGCGCGGTCGTCGCGTCGCAGGTACTCCTCGACCTGCATCCAGTTCATGTCGCCGATGCGCACTAGGATCCTGTCGGTGGGAGCGGCGAGAAAATATCTCCTACATCGCCCGCGCGAAATGACCCCGCTTACCGAGCCTCACCGTGCGGCGCGCGTCACAGAACCCAATGAAAGAGTCCGAGCACCAGGAAGATTAACGGGGCCATCCCCTGGATGAGTGCGCCGCGTCGCAGCTGCGGCGCCGATGCGGCCAGCACGATCGCGGCGCCAAGCATCGACACGCAGCTCCACGCCACGAGCGTCAGCCCCGAAACGGCGTGTCCCGTCAACGCCAGCGTGAGCCCGCCGAACACGCCGAGCGCGAGGAACAGATTGTAGAAGCCCTGATTGAACGCGAACAGCTTGGTTGCCTGTGCCTGCTCGGGAGGTTGCCGGAATCGCGCGCGCACTTGCGGCGTGCTCCACCAGAGACTCTCCATACAGAAGATCAGGACGTGAATCACACCAGCGACGATTGCTGCTACCCACATCAGGATCGTCGGCATCACACCGCGCGGGCGAAATGGCCGCGGGTATACTCGCGCCCCGTCACCGCGCGTACTTCGGCGGGATCGGGCGCGCGCCCCTCCGCCAGCGCATCGAGCGACGCGCGATACGCGGCCGTCACGCGCGCGACGGGATCGCCCGGGACGTTGAACACCAGTCGATAGGTGCGGAAGCCGGCGCGCCACAACTCCGGCAGATACGCCGAGCCGTCCACCGGACGCGAATGCAGCAGTCGATTGCGGCAGGCATAGTCAGTCGCAACCGGAAAGACGTAGCCCGCGGGATCGGTGAGCGCGACATCGGGATGCTTCTGCACGCAGAGGTCGCGACAGGTGGTGACCTCGCGGTCGAACGCCGCCGACAGCACGCAATGCTCGAGCGTCATCCCTTCAGGGCGACCGTACACGAACACCTCAAAGCCCCTGCCCTCCCACGGTGCCGCCACCTGCGCCATCTCGCCGCCGGTCAGCTCGACCGACAGCACGATCCGGCGCGCGCCGAGCCGGAACACTTCCGCGGCGCTGTGCTGGTTGAAGACGTTCACCGCGTAATCCGCTACCACGTCGCGTCCCTCGGCGGCGAGCTCGGCGACCATGCCCAGATGGCCGCTCACCAGCGGCGTGCGGAGCGCCAGCCACTTCTCGACGGACTTGCGATCGGCTGGCCGAACGATCGTGGGCGTGCGCAGTCGCAGCGTGACGCCGCGCTGCGCGAGCTCGGCGGCGAGGTGCCTCACTCGCGCGACCGGCGGCATCGGATGCCGGAGGAATACGTCGAGCGAGATCTCGTCCGCGCCAGATTCTGCCGCGACCAGCGCATCCTCGAGACGCCACACCTCGGCCACTAGGCGCGGCGCCGAGCCGTCGGGACGCTCAGCGTCTACGCTCGCGATCGCCGCATCAATCGCGCGATCACGCTTCTCCTCGCGATCGCGAAGCAGCATCTCCGTTGCTTCCCGCCGCAGATCATTGAGGACGCTGATCGGAATGAAGAGGTCCGGCGCGAGGCCTGAGACATCGACGTCGCCCAGACTAAATGGCGTCTCGCCGAGGCGGCCGAGCTGTTCGCGCAACCGCTCTTCATCGAGCCCGTGGCGGGTCGCCGGTGCGAGTGCGGTCGTGCTGTGTACCGTCACCTCGTCGTTCTCGGTGCGGCAGATGAGCGTCAGTGGACTGCCGGCGGCCCCTATTGCCTTGATGTCGATTCGAACGCCTTCAGTCTTTCCCGTCGAGGGAACGGCGGCAAAGCTGTCCCGCGCGCGCGCGAGCAACGCCGCTTCGGCGGAGCGCACGACGGTCCAGCCGGCCGGGATGTCCTCCGCCGGCTGGATCGCCTGGCGGATCTTCCCGTGCTGGCGACCGAGCGTCCGGACGCTGCGCACCCCGAAGCCGCGGTTGCCTTTGGCGGCACCTTCGGGATGCTCGAAGCCGAGCCCGTCGCCGGGCTGGATCGGCTGCGACACCGACACGATCAGCTCGTGCTTTTCCCGAGCCGTGACGACGCCGAGGACCGCGCCGCGGTTGTCGGGCTGAGTGCGGGTCACGTAATCGCGGCCCGCGCGGCCGCCGTACATCCCGCCGGTGAACCCGCGCGAAAAGATCTGCACCAGCGGCTGCACTTCGGTGGGTGTGGGCGGGCGCTTGTCGCCCGCGGCCAGCCGGTCGAGAAACTCGCGGTAGCCGTGCGTCACGGTCGCGACGTATTCAGGCTTTTTCTTGCGGCCTTCTATTTTAAGCGTATGGATGCCGGCGTCGGCGATGTCGGCGAGATGCTCCCACGCGCCCAGGTCTTTGGCGGAGATCAGATAGCCGCGGTCGAGCTCCGCGCCACTCGCGACGTCCGCGAGGACGTAGTCTTTGCGGCACGACTGCGCGCAGGATCCGCGATTCGCGCTGCGCTCCGAAATCATCCCGGACATGTAGCATTGCCCGGAGTAGGCGATGCAGAGCGCGCCGTGGACGAAGCTCTCGAGCGTGAGCTCCGGGACCGTGCGATGAATGGTGCGGATGTCGTCCAGCGTATTTTCTCGCGCGAGCACCACGCGATCGACTCCGAGGTCGCGCAACACGCGCGCGCCGTGCTCGTCGTGGACCGTCATCTGGGTCGAGCCGTGAATCTCCAGATCCGGGTAGACTTTCTGGATGAGCCGCACGGCGCCGAGGTCCTGCACGATGGCAGCATCGATGCCGCTGTCGATGCAACGCCCGAGGTGATGCAGCGCATCACTCAGCTCGGCCGGCTTGAAGAGGATGTTGAACGTCAGATAGATCCGGGCTCCGTGCGCGTGGGCCAGGCGGCAGGATTGCTCGAGGTCTTCCATCGTCAGCTGCGCGCCCTCGTCCCGAGCATTGAACTTGTCCACGCCGAGGTAGATGGCATCGGCGCCGTTGCCGAGGGCGGCACGAACGGCGTCGAGGCTTCCGGCGGGTGCGAGGAGCTCAGGGACCGGGCGAGGCATGGTGGAAAGCTAGCACGCGGCGGAAACTGTTCGTCTTGAGAACCTGTAAGGGCAGACAATGAAAAAGCGCGTCATGGCAGCCGTTCTTCTCATCGCCTACTGCGCCATCCTGATAAAGGTCATGGTGTTCAAGGACATCCCGCCCATCAGGATCGGCTCACTGATCTTGAATTTTGCGGGCACGAACGCCGGTCACGGACCGAATTTCGTGCCGTTCAAGACCATCGGGCCATATCTGCTCGGATATAATGGCTGGATCATCGCCGGCATCAATCTGGTCGGAAACATCGCGCTGCTCGTACCCATCGGCTTGCTTGCACCGCTGCTCTACCGGAACATGACCTGGAAAAAGGCTCTGGCGCTCGGCGTCGCGGCCGGTCTGTCCATCGAGGTCATGCAAACGGTGCTGCGCGTGGGCATCTTCGACATTGACGACTGCATCCTGAACGCACTCGGCGTCATGATCGGCTACTGGACGTTTGTGATTCTCGCAGACTGGATCCGCTCGAGAAGCTACAAGAAGGTGGGCATTGCAGCAGTTACAACGGTCGCGGCTGCTGCCGCGTTTTACGCCGGAGTCGTTTATCCGATGACTCACCAGCCGGTGAATCCGCCGGTGAATTCCTTGGTCGACACCCCGCGCGGCGACCTCTGTGGTGGCACGGGCGGTACCGGGCGGATCGTCGGCACCGGCGATCACACGATCACGATCGCGCGAAACGACAGCGTCAGGCAGACGCTTACACTGACGGATCGCACGACAATCAGAACTGTATCGGGTCCCGCATCCGCGGCCGACTTGAAAATCGGAGACCGCGTGACGGTCGTCGTCTATGATGGCGAAACCGCGACG
>DATDEZ010000105.1:0-2013 GCA_036522875.1 Gemmatimonadales bacterium
GTCCCCGGCGTCGGGCCCCAGCACGCGTAGCCGATCAACTCCTCGCCGTCGAACGCGCCGGCGAACTGATAGTCCTCATCGCCGGCCAGGTGCTCATCGAGCAGCTCGACCGCGGTGGCGACCTCTTCGTCGCGGAAGAGGCCTGTGTCCCGCGTCAGCTGCTCAAGTCGTACGCGGTGCGCGTGCCGCAGCGGGCGCAGCGAGCAGCTCACGGGCGGCTTTCGCGCCTTGGGCGTCACGCAGCGCGATCTCCGCGATGCGCCGGATCAGCTCCGGATAGTCCCACCCCGCCGTCTTCGCCATGCGCGACAGGCCGGCCGAGTCGGTGAGATCGGGATTCGGGTTCACTTCGAGAATCCAGGGACGTCCCGCCTCGTCCACGCGAAAATCCACGCGGCCGTAGCTCTTGCCCTGCATGGTGCGCCACGCGGCTTCGGCGAGCCGGCTGAGCCGGTCGGCGAGGCGTTGGGGGATTTGCGCCGGGCACACGGGCCGGCTGCCCAGGTCTTCGGCCGAGCCGACGTGCCACTTGGCGGCGTACGTCAGAATCGGCCACGAGCCCTGCGGCATGGTGCTGAAGTCGATTTCCGCGATCGGCAGGACGCGGTCGCCCACGATGCCGACGTTGAACTCGCGGCCGGCGATGTACTGTTGCACGAGGACTTCGTCGAACTGCTCCGTCATCGCGGCGATGCGCGCCTTGAGGCTCTTGCGGTCGGTGACGACCGACTGGCGGTCGAGTCCCGCGCTCGCGTCCTCCGCCGCCGGCTTGACGATTGCGGGGAGCGGGAAGTCGTCGTCGATCTTCCCCTGCGCGAGCGTCCAGCGCGGCACCGGCAAGCCCGCGCGCTCCAGCACCGTGTTCGCGATCGCTTTGCGGCGGCAGACCGATGTGGTCCAGGGTCCGCACCCCGTGTACGCGAGACCGGCCAGCTCGAGCGTGCCGACGACGTGGTCTTCCCATTGAGCGACGCCGCGCACCCCTTCGCAGAGATTGAAGACGAGATCGGCACGGCGGCAGGCGTTGAACCACCGCATGTCGTGGCGGACGGGCACGCGCTGTACGCGGTGACTCTTTGCGGCGAAGATCGCGGCGATGTCGTCCACCGCTTCCATGACGCCCGCGATGTCCTCGGCCGTCCAGTCGTCGGCGCCGGGATCGTAGAGGATGACGACGTTCACGCGCTGGCTGCCGCCGCCGCCGCCGGAATGGTGCGTCCGGTGATGCGGCGCCAGGCGATGCGCACGACCTCCTGAATCAGCTCGTCGTAGCTGTAACCGGCGACACGCGCGGCTTTCGGGAAGCACGAGTTCATCGCCGGGTCTGGAATGATGCCGGGCAGGGGATTCAGCTCCACCACGTTCGGTACCCCGAAGCGATCGACGCGGACGTCGATCCGGCACCAGTCGCGGCACCCGAGCGCGCGATACGCGTCGAGCGCGACGCGCTCGGTCTCGCGCACCAGGACTTCGGGCACACCGGCCGGCGGGCACTGGAAGATCGCGAGCGGGTTTTCGCGCGTGTCCCAGATCCACTTCGCCTCGTAGCCGTACACCGGCGGGACGCCATCCGGCAGCGTCGCGAAATCGAACTCGACGATCGGCAGACACCGGAGGTCGCCGTTATTGCCGAGGATCGCGACGGTGAACTCAGGGCCGGGCAGATACGTCTCGACGAGGACCGGCTGGCTGTAGCGCTCCAAGAGGAACGGGACGCGCTCGGCGAGCTGCGCGGGCGACTCGCATAAGTTATTGACGAATACGCCCTTACCAGAGCCCTCCGCGACCGGCTTCACGAAGAGCGGGTAGGGCAGCGGCAGCCGCTCGAGGTCTTTCACGTCCTCGATCACGCGGAACGGCGCGGTCGGCACGCCGCGATAGGCGAGGATCTCTTTCGTCCGGCCTTTGTGCAGCGTCAGCGCGAGCGCGAGCGGGTCGGACCCCGTGTACGGAATGTTGAGGTACTCGCACAGCGCGGGGACGTGCGACTCGCGGCAGGGACCGTGGAGTCCC
>DATDEZ010000106.1:0-31947 GCA_036522875.1 Gemmatimonadales bacterium
GGGAGCGACCGGGCGCCGGCTTGGTCATCGCACCGGTTGGCGGCGGCCCGGGAGGACGATGAACGGGGCGTTCGCGCCGGCGCCGAGGGACGCCAGCGTGCCGTTTTCATCCTGCACCAGGGCGCCCCGGAACTTCACGACGTACTGGTCGACCGGCAGCGGCGCGCGCCGCAGCGCCCGCGCGAGCGCCTGACGCTTCAGGTCGGCGATCGTCGTTTCCGGTCCCGCCGCGAGGAACACCTGATCCCATGCATCGGTGACCATGACGCGGACGGCAAACCGGTCGGCGGTGGTGGTCATGCCACCTCCACCGCCGCAGCGAGCGGCAAGGTAGAAAGGAAGCGGTCGATCGCCTGGTCGAAGAAAAGGGTCGAAGCCCGGACGTGGCTCCCCCCCTCGACCGGCGTGGCGTTGAAGACGACCTCCTCGCCACCCTGTCCCCGCAGCACCACGAACTGCGGTCCTTCCCTTTCCACGAAGGCCGCGTTGTGCGGGAGCCGTTCGGCGAAATACGCCTTGGCGCGCTGCAGGATTTCCGCGGGAGCGAGTGCGACGGTGGTCTGGTGCGTCATCAGGGCCCTTTTGACAGTGTGGTTGTCATTTTGATCATAACAGGTTGCCAAGTCGGCATCTAGCAGGCGGTTCCGGACGGCATGGACGATGCTTTCTGCGCACGCGGTTTGTCACAACCACTCGTCACCAACCACACGTCACACGATGGAGGAGTCCCTATGTATCTGACAACGCGCAATCTCTCACGTGACCACGCCAACGAGTTCGCGACCACCCTCGGTACCCGCATCAACCGGATGTTGAACGATGTCTTCAGCGGCGCCGACTGGGCTTTTCCGGACAGTGCCACCGCGGCCTGGGTGCCACCGGTCGATGTGCTCGAGCAGCCCGAGGCCATTCGTATCATGGCGGAGCTTCCGGGCGTCAAGCCGGAGGACGTGCAGATTTCCGTCGAAGGCAACGTGCTCACCCTCCACGGCACGAAGCAGCAGGTCGCCGAAGAGCGGACCGAGCGGGTGCACCGCTACGAGCGGGCCTACGGGGCGTTCGAGCGGTCGTTCACGCTGCCGGCGAGCGTCGACACGCAGCACATCACCGCCGGTTATGACAACGGAGTGCTGACGGTCACGCTCCCCAAGGCGGAGCAGGCGAAGCCGCGGCAGATCGCGGTCGAAGTCGCCAAGCAGAGCTAAGCGGAACGCTGCAACAGGGCGCCGAGCCGGGCTTCGATCTGGGAGTTCGGCACGGCCTCGGCGCCCAGCGCCCGCGCCGCCCGCAGCCGTTCGGCGTCGACATGCGAGCCGAACGCAAGCACCGGAATGCCGCGTCCAACGCCGGCGCGGATTTCGTTTTCCCATCCCGGCGTTTCCAGCTCGATCACCATCAGGTCGGCCGTTGCGGCGTCGCGCGTGACGCCGGCGCCGGCCGCGGCGACGACCGTACGCAGCTTGCCACGAAACATCAGATCCCGGGTGTCGAGAAAAACGCGAGTCACGACCGAAGGTCCGATCCGGGCTTCACCGGCCGATCTTTTTCTCGAGATACTCCACCAGCGCATCCGCACTCACCCGGTCCTGCAGCAGCGTATCCCGGTCTCGCACCGTGACCGTCTGGTCCCGGGTCGACTGGCCGTCGATGGTAATCCCGAACGGCGTGCCCGCTTCGTCCTGGCGCCGGTAACGCCGGCCGATCGAGCCGCCGTCATCGTAGAACACGTTGAACTGCCGCCGCAGGCCGTCATAGATGCGGCGCGCCAGCTCGGGCATCCCGTCCTTGTTCACCAGCGGGAATACCGCCGCCTTGAGCGGCGCGAGCGCGGGGTGGAAACGCATCACGACCCGCTTCTCCCCCTCTACCTCTTCCTCGACGTACGCATCGACCATGACCACGAGGGTGGTGCGGTCGGCGCCCGCCGACGTCTCGATGACATAGGGAATGAAGCGTTCGTTCGTGACCGTGTCGACATACTCGAGCTTCTTCCCCGACGCCTGCTGGTGGCGCGACAGGTCGAAATCGGTACGGTTGTGGATGCCCTCGAACTCCTGCCAGCCGAACGGAAACTCGTACTGGATGTCGTAGGCGTCCTTGGCGTAGTGCGCCAGCTCGTCCTTGCCGTGTTGATGAAACCGCAGCTTCGCGGGGGCCAGGCCCAGGGCCTGCACCCACGCCATGCGCTGCGCCTTCCAGAACTCGAACCACTCCAGGTCCGCCCCCGGCTTCACGAAGAACTGCATCTCCATCTGCTCGAATTCGCGGGTGCGGAAAATGAAGTTCCCCGGCGTGATCTCGTTCCGGAACGCTTTGCCGATCTGGGCGATCCCGAACGGAATCTTTTGCCGCGACGCCTGCAACACGTTCAGGTAGTTGACGTAGATGCCTTGCGCCGTCTCCGGCCGCAGATAGACCACGGCGGCGGCTTCCTCCACCGGCCCCATGAAGGTCTTGAACATGAGGTTGAAGAGCCGCGCCGCGGTGAGTGTGCCCCGCGTACCGCACACGGGACACTGCGCCTCGGGTGTCCCGGGGGTGCCCTTGATGCGGGGGTCGTCGGCGCGGAACCGGTTCTTGCACTGGCGACAGTCGACCAGGGGATCGGTGAACCCCGCGACATGTCCCGAGGCTTCCCACACTTTGGGGTGCATCAGGATCGCGGCGTCCAGCCCCTCGATATCCTCGCGCTCGTGCACCATGGCGCGCCACCAGCGCTCCTTGATGTTCTTCTTGAGCTCGACGCCGAGCGGGCCGTAGTCCCAGACGGACCCGAGCCCGCCGTAGATCTCCGAGGATTGAAACACGAAGCCGCGTCGCTTGGCGAGCGATACGAGCTTGTCCATCGTCTTGTCGGTTGTGACTGGCGGCATAAGGAGCCGGAAGTTACCGAGGCAGCGCCTCGCGCGCGACCTGTTCGGCCATTCGCGAGATCGCGGCAGCATCCAGAAGGCGGTCCCCCCCACCGGCCCCGGCCCCGCTCACCACCGTGACCTCCGGCATCGGGTCTGCCCGGGCTGCCACGATCGCGACCTTCTTCTTTGCCGCCCGCGCTCGCCGCACGACTTCGCCCGGGGCCTTTCCAACCAGCGACGTCTTGTCGAAAACGCCTTCGCCGGTGATCACGAGGTCGGCCTTGGCCAACGCCGCATCGAATCCCGCGCGCCCCAGCACCCACTCCGCCCCACCGGTCAGCTCGGCCTTCGCGAAGAATACGAGCCCGGCCCCGAGTCCCCCGGCTGCGCCGCCGCTCGGGAGCGTCGCAAGCTCAGGCCTGCCGGCAGCAGCCCACAGGTCAGCCAGCTTCTCGAGTCCCTGGGCGAGCTGCGGAATCTCCTCGGGCCGCGCACCTTTCTGCGGCCCAAAGATCGGCGCGGCGCCTTCCGGTCCCAGCAGCGGCGTTGCGACGTCGGCCAACGCGACGATGCGCGCCGCGAGGCCCCAGCCCGGACCGAACGAAGCGAGCTCGCCGAGCGCGCCACCGCCCTCGGGGAGCGACTGTCCGGCGGCGTTCTCGAACGTCCAGCCGAGCCCGCGCGCGGCGCCCGTGCCGCCATCGACGGTCGCCGTACCGCCCAGTCCAACGACGATTGTCTTGGCGCCGCGATCGGCGGCGGTCCAGATGAGCTCACCGACGCCGCGCGTGGTGGTGCGCATCGGATCGCGGTCCTCCGGCTCGACGAGGGCCAGGCCGCAAGCGGACGCGCTTTCGATGATGGCCGTCTCGCCGTCGATCCAGCCGATTTCTCCCGAGACGGCATCGCCGATCGGCCCGGTGACCTGGACGCGCTCCCGCAGCGCGCCGGCCGGCAACACGACGTCGAGCAGACCGTTCCCGCCGTCGGCGACGGGGCACTCGAGCACGACCGCGCCGGCGATGGCGCGACGCACGCCGGCGGCGATGGCTTCCGCCACCTGACGCGGGCCGAGCGTGCCTTTGAACGCGGCTGGGGCAACGAGGATGACCGGCGGCATGGGCAACTATAAACGGACACAAGACGCCAAGTTGCAAGCTGAGCAAAGCACACGGAAAACGAGAAACCCCCTGGGTTGCCCCAGGGGGTGATCGCCTGCCGCACACCGTGCGCCCTAGAACCCGATGTGAGCGAAGCGAACTCCTTCTCGCAAAATCGGGCGGCGCAGCCTTCCCTCTGGCAGCCGGGCTATCTCGTTACCGAGACCCCTTGGCTTTGCGCCCCGCCGTCGCCGGCGGTTTGCCCTTTTGCAGAGATTCTGTGTGAAGGAATCAGCAAGAAGAATGCCCGTCGTGTATCTAGTGTCACAACAATCGCTCCCACCCTGACCTAGGGAAATTCCTAAGCCAGTTTCTGCAACGACCGTCGCATTCTGCTATTAGGGCAATCCCTACACTTCGATGATTTGATCGCGCCGCGTCCCCACGCTGACGAACCGCACCGGCGCTCCCGCGAGGTCCTGCAACCGATCGACATAGGCGCGCGCCTGCGGCGGCAGATCCGCGAGCCGCCGGACGTCCGTGAGCCGCTTTTTCCAGCCGGGGACCGTCTCGTAGATCGGCTCGACACGTCCGATCGTCTCGACGTCGGCGGGCATGCTGTCGATGACCTCGCCGTCGAGACGATAGCCGACGCCAACGGGAATCTCGGCGAACGTGTCGAGGACGTCGAGCTTCGTCACCGCGAGTCCCGTGAGCCCGTTGACGCGCACCGCGTAGCGCACGACGACGGCGTCGAACCAGCCGCAGCGTCGCGGCCGGCCGGTCGTGGCGCCGAACTCACCGCCGAGCTCGCGAATTTGCTCCGCGACCGCCGGCTCCGCTTCAGTCGGCAGCGGCCCGTTGCCCACGCGCGTCGTATACGCTTTCACCACGCCGATCACCGCGTCGATGGCGGTGGGACCGATGCCGACGCCGACAGCCGCGCCCCCGGCCGTCGTGTTGGACGACGTCACGTACGGGTACGTGCCGTGATCGACATCGAGGAGCGCGCCCTGCGCGCCCTCCAGGAGCACCGACTCGCCCCGCTGCAACGCATCCCAAACCACGCGGCCGGCATCCACCGCGAGCGGCAGGAGCCTGGGCGCGAGTCGCTCGAGCAGTTGCTGGTGCGCTTCCGCGCTCGCGCGCTCGCCGCTGCCCGATCCCAGCATGCCGAGCATCTGATTCGCCGCGGCGACGCGCGTCGCGACCAGCTCTTTGGCGCGGCGCAGATTGCGGAGATCGCCGACACGGATGCCGCGGCGCCCGTACTTGTCTTCGTAGGTCGGGCCGATCCCCCGCCCCGTCGTGCCGATCTTTTCCTGCTTTTCGCGCGCGCGATCGAGCAGCTTGTGATACGGCAGCGTCAGATGCGCGCGATCGGAGATGTGGAGTTTCTGGTCGGTGCGAATGCCGCGCTGCTCGAGCGCGTCGAGCTCGGCAAACAGCTGTTCGGGGTCGAGCACGACGCCGTTGCCCACGATGCAGACGGCGCCCTGAAGGATGCCGGAAGGAATCTGATGGAGGACGAACTCGCCGGCACCCGTGTCCACGGTGTGGCCGGCATTGGCGCCGCCCTGGTAGCGCACCACCAGGTCGGCACGCTCGGCCAGAACGTCGACGATTTTGCCTTTGCCTTCATCGCCCCATTGCGCGCCGACGACCACGACGCACTGCGTTTTCGGTCCGAACACCGAATTCCTCCCAAACAAAAAGGCCCCCGACGCTGGGGGCCTTAGAGTATCCTCTGTGAGAAACTATCGCCCTCTCAGTACGCGCGCCAGCCCGGCTGCGACGTGCGCCGCGCCGTCCAAGCGCAGCCGCTCGACGCGGTCCGCGGGACGATGGACGACGCGCATCGTCTCCCATCCGCCCTTCATGATCGTCACGCACTCCCGGCTGGCGCGCGCGAGCGCGATCCCGTCGACGATGACGGGCAGCCAGCGCCACGATCCGGCGTCCAGGGCGCGGGCGACCGCGCGCCCGAGCTCGCCGGGACGATGCAGGAACGCGGTCACGCCGCCCCTGTCGTCGATCCCGTCGAGATTGAGGACGCACGCGGCGGCGAACAGCTCGTGGCGCTCGGTCGCGAGCGCGCGCGCGCCCATGAGGCCGTATTCCTCCGCATCGGGGAAAATCACGCCGACGTCCGCGTCGGGCGGCAACTGATCGAGCGTCATGAAGATCGCGACCAGCGCGCTGGCGTTGTCGAGCGCACCCGGCGAGTTGTCGGTGACTCGATTGCAAAGCGCGATCGCGACGCCGACCGCCAGCAACGCCGCACCGGCCAGCGGCGCGAGGAGCGCGGTCAGCAGGCCGGCCACGAGCGCGCCGAAGCCGACGAGCCGCAAGGCCATCGAGATGGGCTGGCCCTTCGAGTCGTAGTGGGCGACGAGCCAGACGGTCGGCCGGCCGGACGGCGGCGCCGCGATGAGGTTCACGCCCTGCACGAGCCGCGGCGCACCGAAGAATGCACGCGACGGACGTCCCGTGAATGCGTGATCGGCGACGGTGAACCCGCGCGCGCTCAGCTCGCGTTTCAGGACCGCGCGAACCTGCTGGTGATTGGGAGTTCCGACGAGCCGAGGAATCGCGAGCTCGCGGAACAGCTGCCCGTAGTCAGTCACCGCGCACGATCGCGCCGACGCGCTCGCGATCGGCGGGGGCGAGCGGCGCGAGGGGCGCGCGCACGGGACCGCCGTAGAGTCCGACGGCATCCATCGCTCCCTTCACGCCGGCGGGGCCCAGCTTCCCGACGATCTCCTTGTCGAGCGGCGTGATCTGATCCTGCAGCGCCCGGGCGGCCTCGCCGTTGCCGCGCCCGAACTCGCGCGCGAGACTCACGCACAACGCCGGCGCGAAGCACGCGACGCCGACGATGCCGCCCTGGCATCCCAGCTCGAACGCGGTGAACAGCAGCGACGCGCCACCGACGAGCACCGTCCAGCCGGGCACGGCCTCACGATAGGCGGCGACGTTCTTGGCGTCGCCGGAGGAGTCCTTCACGCCCACGATCCGCTCGTGATCCGCGAGCCCCACAAGGAGCGCGGGCGGCAACGAGATGTGCGTGTACTTCGGAATGTTGTAGACCAGCACCGGCACGGGGCTCGCGTCGGCAACGGCGCGGTAATGATCGGCGAGGGTTGCCGTCGTCGTGCCGGCGGAGAAATACGACGGCGGCCGGACCAGCACGACGTCGGCGCCCGCAGCGGCGGCGGCTCTCGAGAGCGCAATCGTCTCGCGCGTGGACTCACCGCCCGTCCCGGCGATGAGCCAGCGACCGTTGCCGCTCGGAATCGCGTCGCGCGCAATACCGATGAGCCGGCGCTGCTCGTCGGCATCGAGGAGCGCCGACTCACCGGTTGAACCGCTCACGACCACGCCGTCCACCTCCGCGGCCAGGAGCCGGGCGATGTTGTCGCGGAATTGCGCGGGCGCGATGTCCCCCGCGGAGTCGAACGCCGTCGTGATCGGCGGGAAAATCCCGCGCGGCGCCGAGCGGGAGGGCATGCTCACTGCGGCAGCATGCTCGACAAATCGTCCGTGAAGCCCGCCGGCTTGTCCGCCGCCGGAGCCGCGGCCGTCTCGGCGGGGGCCGCAGGCGCGACGCGCGAGCGGCGGCGCAGCGTACGCAGCTGCAGCTGGAAGTCCGACGGATTCGACGACGCGGCGAGCGCGGTCTCGTACGTCACGACGTCGTCCGACACGAGATCCATCAGATGCTGGTCGAACGTCTGCATGCCGTATTGCTCGCGCGACTCCTTGATGTAGTCGTGCAGCGACGCCGTGCGATCCTTGTCACGGATCATGTCGCGCGCGGTGCCGGTCGCCAGCAGCACTTCGAGCGCCGCCGCGCGGCCGCGCCCGTCGGCGCGCGGCAGGAGCCGCTGTGACACCACGGCGTGCAACGCCTCCGACAGCCGGAGCCGTGCGATCTCCTGTTCTTCCGGCGGGAACATGGACACGATACGGCTCACCGTGGTGACCGCGTCGGGCGTGTGCAGCGTCGAGACCAGCAGGTGCCCGGTCTCCGCCGCCTTCATCGCGGTATCGATCGTCTCGGAGTCGCGCATTTCGCCGATCAGGATGACGTCGGGATCCTGGCGCAGCGCGGCGCGCAGCCCGGTGCGGAAGTCGTCCGTGTCGACGCCGATCTCCCGCTGCGTCACCGAGCAGTTGATGTCGCGATGCAGGAACTCGATCGGGTTTTCGAGCGTGAGCACGTGGCGGTGCTGGTTCTGGTTGATGTGATTGATGATCGCCGCCATCGTCGAGCTCTTGCCCGAGCCCGTCACGCCCGTCACGAGAATCATCCCCCGCTCCGCACCGGCCACCTGCGCCAGCACCGCCGGGAGCTTCAGCGACTCGAACGTGGGGACGTCGAACGGAATGACGCGCATCACGATCATGAACGACGAGCGCTGCCGCAGGATGCTCACGCGGAAACGCCCGATCCCGGGCATACCCCAGGAGCAGTCGTAGTCGCGCACCTTGTCGATGCGCGCGCGGTCTTCCTCGTTATTGATGAGGCGCAGCGCGATCGCCTTGGTCTGCTCGGGCGTCAGGCGCTGCTTCGTCAGCGGGACCAGCCGGCCGTCGATACGCGCCCGGAAGACGTCGCCCGCCTTGATGTGCAGGTCGGACGCCCCGCGGTCCACCGCGGCCTTGATGATTTTTTCCATTCAGTACCCGGCTTCCAGGTCAACCACGTTCGTGAGGGGCGCCCCTGCAAGATAGCGCTTGATATTGTCCACGATGAGGGCCGTTTCCCGCTCCCAGAATCCCGCGGTGACGCCGCTGACGTGCGGGCTGACGAGCACGCGGGGATGGCGCCAGAAGGGGTGGCCGTCCGGCAGCGGCTCCTCGGCGAAAACGTCGAGCGCGGCGCCGCGCAGGCGCCGCAGCTCCAGGAGCTCGAGCAACGCCGTTTCGTCGAGCAGCGAGCCACGCGACGCGTTCACGACGATGGCATGCAGTGGGAGGCGCTCGAGCACGCGGCGATCGACCGCACCGACCGTCTGCACCGTGTGCGGCGCCGCGATGACGAGCACGTCGCTGCCGGCCGCGAGCTTCGGCAGATCGTCCAGTTTGCCGACCCAGCTCATTCTGGGCGGCCCGCCGCGCTCGGGGCGCCGCCGCACGGCGCTCACGCTCATTCCCAGCGCGAGGCCGCGCCGCGCGACCGCGCTGCCGATGCCTCCCAGCCCCACGATCCCTAACCGCAAATCCCGGTATTCGCGCATCGGCAGGGCGCCGTCCGTGAAATCGTCCTTGGCCCAACGGCCCTGCCGCTGCGCGGACACCATGCGATCGAGCCCACGCGTGAAAAACCCGATCGCCGCGATCACCCAGTCCGCGATCGGCTCGGCGTGCACCCCAGCGGAGTTCGTGAACACGACGCCGGCGCCCGAAACCGTCGCGAGGCTCGAGCCGATACCGGCCGACGCGGTATGGGCCCAGCGGAGCGAGCCTTTCGCCGCGCCCACGACGCCGGTCGGCACTCCCCAGCCGAGGTAGATCTCGGCGCCCTGTGACGCCGCGACGGCTTCCGGCGAGCCGGAGCCGCCGTCGCCATCAGAGACCGCCGGCGCCTTCACTTCTTTCACGTCCCATCCGGTGCCGAGGGCTTTGCTGATTTCCGAGACGCGCGCCGGCGGGATGCGCCAGGCGGCACGCGGCGAGGCGAGATCGATGACGAGTCGCCGGTTGCTCACTCGCCCGTCGAAACGGTGCGAACGTGGTTGTGGTGGAGCAGCGTGACGATCGCCTGATCGTAGAGCCGCTTGGAGCCGCGGAGCTCGAAGTCGATGACGACGTCGACGTTCTCGGTTCGGTTCGAAATCGTCACGACTTCGAGACCGGCGCGGCGCACCAGCGTCTCCAGATCCTCGACGACGGTGGGGCCGGGACGGGCGTGGACGGTGATGGTCGAGCGCATCGAATGGCTCTGGAGAATCTTTTCGATGCGGCCCAGGCCGGCGAGGACGACGATGACCGCGAGCGTCGTGCCCACGCCCTCCAGGTAATAGCCCGAGCCGAGCGCGATGCCGATCGCCGCGACGACCCAGATGGTCGCCGCGCTCGTGAGTCCCACGACGGCGCCGCGGGCGTGGAGAATCGTGCCGGCGCCGATGAAGCCGACCCCGGTGACGATTTGGGCGGCTACGCGGGTCGTATCGGTACCCGGCGGAATCGATCCGCCGCCGGCCGACAGCATCGCCAGCGACAGATGGGTATACAGCACCGAGCCGACGCAAATCAGAATGTTGGTTCGCAGTCCCGCGGGCTTGCCGCCCATTTCGCGCTCCAGGCCGATCGCGCCGCCCAGCAGCGTCGCGAGACCGAGCTGCAGCATCAAGTCGAGCCGGAAGATCTCGACCATGCGACCGAGGACTTCAGCCACGCAGGAATCCCATGCGATCGCGGACCTCGGCGATCGTGCGGCGCGCGAGCTCACGGGCTTTCGCCGCGCCGCTCCGCAAGCGCTCCAGCACGCCCGCAGGCTCGGCGCGCAGCGCCGCGGCGCGCTCGCGCATCGGCGCCAGCGTCGCGATCATGTTGTCCGCCAGCACCCGCTTGCAATCGAGACAGCCCCACCCCGCCGTCCGGCACTTCTGCGCCACCTCCGCGACCGTCGCGGGCGGCGAAAATCCCTGATGCAGTGTGTAGATGTTGCAGATCTCCGGCGTGCCAGGATCCTTGCGCGTCTTGCGCGCGGGATCGGTCGCGGCGGGCCGCAGCTTTTCCCAAATCGACTCGGGCGACTCGAACAGGCCGATCGTGTTGCCGAGACTCTTCGACATCTTGGCCTTGCCGTCGAGTCCCAGGACGCGCTTCGTTTGCGTGAGCAGCGGCTGCGGCTCGGGGAAGAACCCGTCGCCGTAGCGCGCGTTCCAGCGGCGCGCGATCTCCCGCATCAGCTCGAGGTGCTGGACCTGATCCTCGCCGACCGGAACGAGACTAGCTTTATAGAGCAGCACGTCAGCGGCCTGCAAGACGGGGTACGCGAGAAGCCCGGCCAACACGCTCTCCTGGCGCTGGGCCTTGTCCTTGAACTGCGTCTGGCGCTCGAGCTCGCCGAGCGGCGTCACGGATGTGAGCATCCAGTTGAGCTCGGTGTGCTCGGCAACGTGCGACTGGACGAAGATGATGCTTTGCGCCGGATCGAGGCCGGCCGCGTACAAGCTGACCGCCATGTCCATCGTCAGCGGCGACAGACTCGCCGGATCGTAGCTCTGGGTGATGGCGTGGAGATCGACGACGCAGAAGAGGCAGTCGTGCTGGGTCTGGAGACGGACCCAGTTCTGGACCGCGCCGAGGTAGTTGCCGATGTGGAGCTCGCCGGACGGCTGGATACCGCTGAAGACGCGTTTCATAGTCGCCGAGGTCACGGGGCCACAAGGTGCGTGAATACAACGACTTAGTCAAGCTCGCGGAGCGCGCGGCACTGCGCGCGGGCGACTATCTGCGCGGCGCGGCCCGGCCGGCGGTCCACTCCTGGACCGAAAAGGCGCAGCACGACTACGTCACGGAGGTCGACCGCGCGGCCGAGGCGCTGATCGCCGAGGAGCTGAGTCGCGCGATTCCGGACAGCGTGATCATCGGGGAGGAGCTGTCGCCCAAGCAGCCGGCGCGCGGCGACGTGGTGTGGATCGTCGATCCGCTCGACGGCACCACCAATTTCCTGCACGGCTATCCGCAGTACGCGGTGAGCATCGGCTGCCTCGCGGCCGGCAAGCTGGCGGCCGGCGTGGTCCACGACGTCTGCCGCCATCGCACCTACCGCGCGACGCGCGGCGGCGGGGCGTTCGAGGAACACACGCGACTCAGCGTCTCGGCCGTGACCGAGCCGCGGCACGCGCTGGTGGGCACGGGATTCCCGTTCAAGACGCTCGGCAAGCTGCCGCTGTTCTTGTCGCAGTTTGCCGCCGTCATGGGCGCGACGAGCGGCATCCGGCGCGCCGGCGCCGCGGCGCTCGATCTGGTCGACGTCGCGGCCGGCCGGCTCGATATCTTTTGGGAGCTCGAGCTCGCCCCGTGGGACATCAGCGCGGGGACGCTGCTCGTCCGCGAGGCGGGCGGCGTGGTGACGGCCCTCGACGGCACGACCGACGTCGTCGGCGCCGGGAAGCACGGCCCCGTCGTCGCGGGCAATCGCACGCTGCACCGCTGGCTGCTCGACCTCTTGAGGAGATCGTGATGGGCGACCCGCTCGTCGAGTGCGTACCGAACTTTTCCGAAGGCAAGGATGCCGCGACGATCGCCGCGTTGCGCGCGGCAGTGGTCGGCGTTCCCGGCGTCCAGCTGCTCGACGTGCAGTCCGACGCGGCGCACAACCGCTCGGTGTTCACGTTCGTCGCGCCGCCGGCCGCCGCCGTCCTGGCGGCGTTCGCCGCGATGCGCGTCGCCGCCGAGCGGATCGACCTCACGAAGCATTCCGGTGAGCATCCGCGGATGGGGGCGACCGACGTCGTGCCGTTCGTCCCGGTGTCGGGCGTGACGATGGACGACTGCGTCGCGCTGGCGAAACAGCTCGGCGAGCGCGCGGGCAAAGAGCTCGGGATTCCCGTGTTTCTCTACGCGCGCGCCGCCACCCGGCCCGAGCGCGTGCTGCTCCCCGAGGTCCGCAAAGGCGAGTTCGAAGGCATGCGCGAGCGGACGCTCGAGCCGGACTTCGGCCCGAGCCGCGTGCATGCGACCGCCGGCGCGACTGCCGTCGGCGCACGCCCGTTTCTCGTGGCGTTCAACGTGTATTTGAATACGCAGGACGTGACGGTCGCGAAGGAAATCGCGAAGCAGATCCGCACGTCGAGCGGCGGCCTGCCCGCGGTCCAGGCGAGCGGCTTCATCGTCGACGGGCTCGCCCAGGTCTCGATGAACCTGCTGGACATCGACGTCACGTCGCCGGCGGTCGTGTTCAATGCGATCAAGGTCAGAGCCGAGAAGCAGGGCGTCGACATCCAGATGAGCGAGATCGTCGGCCTGATTCCCGAGCGGGCACTCATCGGCGCCGCGGAGAGCGCGCTGAAGCTGGCCGACGCCAAGAGTCACGTCCTCGAAACGAAAATCCGCGCGGTGGCCCCGGCCGCGCAGTCCATGGACGACTGGATCGGCCGGCTGGCCGACGCGTCACCGACGCCGGGAGGAGGGAGCGCCGCGGCTCTCGCCGGCACGCTGTCGGCGGCGCTCGTCGCGATGGTCGCCCGGCTGACCGTGGGCCGCAAGGCCTATGCGGCGGTGGATGCGCAGGCGCGCGCGATTCTCGATGAAGCCGAGCAGCTGCGCGGCGAGCTCCGGCGACTCGTGGATGAGGATGCCGCCGCCTATGAGGGCGTGAGTCGCGCGTACAAGACGCCGAAGGACGACCCCGCCCGCGCCCAGGTAATCGACGACGCCTTGCTCGCCGCGGCGCGGCCGCCGGCAGAGGTCGTCAAGCGGGGCCGGCGGCTGCTCGCATTGGCGCAAACCATCGAGCAAATCGGCAACAAGAACGCGGTCAGCGACGCGCGGGTCGCGGCAATGCTGGCAAAGACGGCGATCGACGGGGCAACGGAGAATGTCAACGCGAATCTCGCCGGCATGTCGGAGCAGGCGAGGGCAAAGCAGTCAGGGACCGGCTAGGACGTCGTCAGGATCCGCGGCCCGTTGTCCGTGACGGCCACGGTGTGCTCGAAGTGTGCCGAGAGCGATCCGTCCTGCGTGACCACCGTCCACTTGTCGTCGAGCGTGCGGATCGCCGAGCCGCCGATGTTGATCATCGGCTCGATGGCGATCGTCATGCCCGGCACGAGACGGGGCCCGCGCTTCGGTTTGCCGTAGTTCGGGACCTGCGGCTCCTCGTGGAACGCGGCGCCGATGCCGTGGCCCACCAGCTCGCGCACCACGGAATACCCCGCCCCTTCCGCCACCTTCTGGACGGCGTGCCCGATGTCGCCCACGTGATTGCCGCCGCGGGCCTGCGCCACGCCCGCCGCCAGCGCTTCCTGGGTGACGGTGAGCAGCCGGGCCGTTTCCGGCTTCACCTCACCCACCGGGAAGGTCGCGGCGGAATCCGCGTGCAGCCCTTCGACCCAGACGCCCACGTCCACGCTCAGAATGTCGCCGTCATGCAGCACGCGTTTCTTGGACGGAATGCCGTGGACGATTTCGTGATTGATGGACGTGCAGAGCGTGGCGGGAAAGTCGTACAGGCCCTTGAACGACGGCTGCGCGCCGGGATGGCTGCGGATGAACGTTTCGGCGAGGCGGTCGAGCTCTTCGGTCGTGACGTCGGGCTGGATGTGCCGTCCCACGAGCGCGAGGGTCTCGGCGACGATGCGGCCGGCGGCCGCCATCGTTTCGATTTCGCGCGGGGACTTGATGGTGATCATCGTCCGATGATGCGCTTGATCTCTCCGGCGATATCGTCTACCGTTCCGATGCCGGGCACGCGCTTGACGATGCCGCGCTGCGCGTAGTGCGCGATGAGCGGCGCGGTGTCGCGCTGGTAGATCTGCAGGCGGGTGGCGATCGCTTCGGGCGTGTCGTCGGTGCGGCCTTCAACCTGCGCGCGCTGGCTCATGCGGCGCACCAGCTCTTCCTCGGTGACGTCGAGCAGCAGGATGTGGTTCAGCCGCTGCTGGCGCTGCGCCAGCGTCCGATCCACGAGCTCGGCCTGCGCCGCGGTCCGCGGAAACCCGTCGAGGATCGCGCCGTCCTTCGCCTCCGGCCGGTCCAGCTGCTCCTTGATCATGCCGAGAATGATGCTGTCGGGCACCAGCTTGCCGTCATCGTAGTACTTCTTCGCCTCGAGTCCGAGCGGTGTGCCGTCCTTCATCGCCGCGCGAATCAGGTCGCCGGTCGTGATCTTGGGCAACCCGAGGCGCTCGGCGAGAAGTTTTCCCTGCGTTCCCTTGCCCGAGCCCGGCGCCCCCAGCATGAGGATGTGCACTTAGCGGCGGAAGCGCACTCGCGACGCGCCGCCGCTCGGCCCGCCACCCTTCATGAACCCGTCATACTGGCGCAGGAGCAGGTGCTGCTGCACCTGCTGCACCGTATCCAGCGCCACGCCCACGACGATGAGCAGCGCGGTGCCGCCGAACCCGAACGGCATGTTGAGCGTGTTCGAAACCACGATCGGCAGCAGCGCGACGAACGTCAGGAAGACCGCGCCGGGGAGCGTGATGCGGCTCAGCACGTCGTCGATATAATCGGCGGTCGCCGCGCCCGGCTTCACGCCGGGGATGAACGCGCCCTGCTTCTTCAGGTTTTCCGCCAGGTCCACCGGATTGAAAATGATGGACGTGTAGAAGTACGCGAAGAAGATGATGAGAATGGCGCTCGACACGACGTACCAGACCGACGTCGTGTTGAAGTACTGCGCGAAATTCTTGAGCCAGGCGACGCCGCTGAACGTCGCGACGGTGCCCGGCACGATGATCAGCGACTGCGCGAAGATGATCGGCATCACGCCGGACGAGTTGATCCGGAGCGGGATGAACGTCTTCTGCCCTTCGCGGATGCGGCCCCGGCCCATCACCTTGCGCGGGATCTGCACCGGAATGCGCCGCGCGGCGACCGTGATCGCCACCGTCGCCCCGACCACCACCAGCATCATGAACAGCACGACGAGCAGCACCGGGAAGCTCAGCGTCCCGGTCTTCAGTGCCTCGAACGTCCGCAGCGTCTCCGGCAGGATCCGCTCGATGATCGAGAAGAAGATCAGGAGGCTCATGCCGTTGCCGATGCCGCGCTCGGTGATCTGCTCGCCCAGCCACATCACGAAGATGCCGCCCGTCGTGAGCGTGAGCACCGTGGTCATGCGGAAGCCCCAGCCCGGATGCGCGACCGCGTTCGTCAGCTGCTCGGTGAAGATCGCGAAGCCGTACGCCTGGAAGATGCAGAGCACGACGGTGAGATAGCGCGTCCACTGCGTCAGCTTCTGCTTGCCCTCTTCATCGCGCTGCATTTTCTCGATGACCGGGAACACCGGGCCGGCCAGCTGGAAGACGATGCTGGCGGAGATGTACGGCATGATGCCGAGCGCGAACACCGTGGCGCGCGAGAAGCCGCCGCCCGCGAACAGGTCGTAGAGCTGAAACAGCGTGCCCTGCCCCTGGTTCTGCAGAAAGTCGGCGAGGGCGTCGACGTTCACCCCCGGCGTCGCGATGTGCGCGCCGATCCGGTAGATGACGAGGCACAGCAGCGTGAACAGGAGCTTTTCTTTGAGCTCCGGAACCTTGAACAGATTCGGGACGGTCGACGTCACGCGATCGTTCCGCCCGCCTGCTCGATTTTCTGCTTGGCGCTCGCCGACACCGCGACGCCCTTCACCACGAACTTGCGGCCCGCCACCTCACCGGTGCCGAGCAGCTTGATCGGATGATCGGGCCGGCGGACGAGCCCCGCGCCGAACAGCGTCTCCGGCGTCACCTCCACCCCCTCCGCGAGCAACACGAGGTGACGGACGTTGACGACCTGCGCCGCCTGCTTGAACGGATTCGTGAAGCCGCGCTTCGGGATGCGCCGGATGAGGGGCATCTGGCCGCCCTCGAATCCGGGGCGGACGTGGCCGCCCTGGCGCGCCGTCTGGCCTTTGCCGCCGCGGCCGGCGGTCTTGCCGATCCCGGAGCCGGGACCGCGACCCTTGCGAATGCGGGCGCGATGCGACCCGACCGGCGCGCGCAAATCGTGAAGCGCGAGACGCGGGAACGCCGTGTCCGGGCTCGCGGCGCGGGATTTCGCGCGCGGCTTCCGGGTCGTTTTGGCCTTCGCTTTTGGCATTTACTTCTTTCCTTCCTTCTCTGCCGTCACCTCGACGAGATGACGCACCTGTTGGAGCATGCCGCGCAGCGCCGGATGATCGGCGTGCACGACGATATCCTGATGGTGCTTGAGGCCGAGGGCCTCGAGCGTTCGCTTCATGCGATAGGAATGGCCGTTGCCGGAGCGCACCTGCTTGATGCGCAGCTGCCCCTTGCCGGCAGCCGGCAGCGCGCGATCGCGGCCCGATTTCCGCTTCCGATATTTCCGCGTGGGGGGCAGTCTACCCATGGATCGCTCCCGACGTCATGCCGGTGGCGTCCTGCCGGGCGCGATACGGAATCGCTTCGAGCTCGACGCCCCGCTCTTTGGCCACTCGCCGCGCCGTCGTCAGGCGCTGCAGGCCGTCCATCGTGGCCCGCACCATGTTGTGCGGATTGGTCGAGCCAAGGCTCTTCGTGAGAATGTCGCGAATGCCTGCGCACTCGAGCACGGCGCGCACGGGGCCGCCCGCGATCACACCGGTTCCCGACGCGGCGGGCTTGAGCAGCACGCGTCCCGCGCCGTGGTTGCCGATGATCTCGTGCGGGATCGTGCCGCCGGTGAGCGGGATCTCGTGCATGCGCCGGCGCGCCGCTTCGACCGCTTTGCGCACCGCTTCACTGACTTCGTTCGCCTTGCCGGTCGCGATCCCGACCTGTCCTTTGCCGTCGCCGACCGCCACGAGCGCGTTGAAGCTGAAGCGCCGGCCGCCCTTCACGACCTTCGCCACGCGGTTGATCGCGACGACGTTCTCGACCATGCCGTCGCCTTCACGGCCGCCATGACCGCCACGATCGCCGCCGTCGCGACGTTCGCCGCCGCGCCCACGCCCGCCGCCGCCCCGTCCACCGCGACCGCCGCCGCCACCCTGACCGCGGGGGCCGCGGGGCGGGCGATGCTCCTCGGTGCTGGGGGCGGGAGGCGCGGGCGATGCCGTCGCGGGAACGTCGGCCGCCGGGACGTTGGTCGAAGCGGCTGTGCCTTCTTTTTGCTCTTCCATTAGAACTCCAATCCTCCCTTACGTGCCCCGTCGGCGACCGCCTTCACGCGGCCGTGATACTGATAGCCACCGCGATCGAACACGACCTTCGCGATGCCTTTTTCCTTCGCCTTGGCCGCGATGAGCTTCCCCACCGCGAAGCTGCGGGCGACCTTCCCCTTGCCGTCGATCTGCATGCCGTCCGACGTATCCGCGACGCCGGCGAGCGTGACGCCCTTCTGGTCGTCGACCAGCTGGGCGTAGATGTGCTTGGACGAGCGGAACACGACGAGCCGCGGCCGCTCCGGCGTCCCTTCGATTTTCTTGCGGACGCGCAGATGCCGGCGATGACGGCCGTCGTTTGCGCTTCGGACCTTTCGAATCGAACGCATAGGTTATTTCGCCGCCTGGGCAGTCTTGCCCGCCTTGCGGCGCACCTGCTCGCCGGCGTAGCGGATGCCTTTGCCCTTGTAGGGCTCGGGGGGCCGCACGTTCCGAATCTCCGCGGCCACCTGACCCACCAGTTCCTTGTCCACGCCCTCGATCTTGAGCTGGACGTTGTTCGTCACCGTGATCTTGATCCCCTTCGGCGCGTGGTAGGGCACCGGATGCGAGTACCCGACGACCAGCTGGATGCCGAACGGCTTCGGCTCGGCCTTGTAGCCGACGCCCTGGATTTCGAGCGACTTTGCAAAGCCGGTCGTCACGCCCTCGACCATGTTGGCGACGAGCGTGCGGGTGAGGCCGTGGAGCGCCTTGTGGCGCGCTTCGTCGGACGGACGCTTTACGACGACCGTCCCGTCCTCGAGCGATAGCTGCATCTCATCGTGCAGCGCCCGCGAGATCTCGCCTTTCGGTCCCTTCACCGTGACGTGGTGTCCGTCGATTTGCGCCGTTACCCCCTTGGGCAGCGCAACCGGTTTCCTTCCGATTCGTGACATCCCTGGCTCCTGACTCCGGATTCCCGTTTACCAGACCACCGCGAGCACTTCGCCGCCCACCCGGGCGGTGCGCGCTTCGCGGTCGGTCATGAGTCCCTGCGGCGTGCTCAGAATCGCCATGCCGAGGCCGTTCTTGACGCGCGGGATCTCGCGCGCCTTGACGTAGCGCCGCAGCCCCGGCGACGACACGCGTTGCAGCTCGCGGATGACGGGGGCGTCGTTATGGTACTTCAAGTACAGCCGCAGCAACCCATGCTGCCCGTCGTCCAGCACCTTGAAGTCCTGGACGTAGTGGTTGTCGCGGAGAATCGTGGCGATCGCAACCTTCAGCTTCGACACCGGCATGTCGACCCGGCGGTGGCCTGCCAGGCAGGCGTTCCGCACGCGGGTCAGCATATCGGCGACGGGATCAATAACGCTCATTCGTGTCCGTCCTCTTTTACCAGCTGGCTTTGCGCACGCCGGGAATCTCCCCGCGCAACGCCAGCTCACGGAAGCAGATGCGGCACAGCTCGAACTTGCGCAGCGTGCCCCGGCTGCGGCCGCAGCGGCGGCAGCGGTAGTAGCGCCGCACCTTGAACTTCGGTGTCCGTTTCACTTTCTCGATCCAGCACTTCTTCGCCATGATCTCTCCTAGGCCGCGGCGCCCGCGCCGGCGGTGTCCGTCCGGAACGGCATGCCCAATTCCTTGAGCAGGGCCAGCGCGGTGTCGTCGCGCCCGGCACTCGTCACGAACGTGATGTCCATCCCGTGAATGCGCTCGACCTTGTCGTAGTCGATCTCCGGGAAAATCATCTGCTCCTTGATGCCCAGCGTGTAGTTGCCCCGCCCGTCGAAGCTCTTGGTCGGAAGCCCGCGGAAGTCGCGCATGCGCGGCACCGCGACCGTGATGAAGCGATCGAGGAACTCGTACATGCGGCCGCCGCGCAGCGTCACGGCGCAGCCGATGGCCTGGCCCTCGCGCAGGTTGAAATTCGCGATCGCCTTCTTGGCGCGCGTGACCACCGGATGCTGCCCGGTGATCGCCGCGAGCTCGGACACCGCCGCCTCGAGCCCCTTCGGGTTCTTCGACGCGTCACCCATGCCGACGTTCAGGACGATCTTTTTGAGCCGCGGAATCTGGTGCGGGTTCTTGAAGGCAAACCGCTGCTGCAGCTTGCCGCGCACCTGCTGCTCGTAGAAGTCCTTCAGCCGCGCCGGTGGCGCCGGCTCGACGGGTTCGGCAGGAGTCTCGGCCTTGGCTTGCTGCTCCTCCTTCGGAGCGCCTTTCTGCTTCTTGGCCTGCTTCTCCGGCTTGGGCTGCTTCTTCTCTTGCTTCTCTTTGTCGTCGGCCATGCCTACCTCACCCGCGGAATCGGTTGACCCGATTTCACCGCGATCCGTTCGAGCTTCCCTTCCTTATCCACGCGCCGCCGCACCCGCGTCGGCTCACCCGATTTCGGGTCGAGCAGCATCACTTTCGAGGCCGCGATCGCCGCGGGGAACTCGATGATCCCGCTCTCGCCCTGAGGCGTCGTGGCGCGCTTGTGGCGCTTCACGAGATTCACGCCTTCCACCACGACGCGGAACGTCTTCGGGTGGACGTGCAGCACGCGGCCTTCCTTGCCCTTGTGCTCGCCGCTGATGACGCGCACGGTGTCGCCTTTGGCGATGTGCAGCTTGTGCCGCACCACAGGCGCCTGGCTGCGATCGCGCCGCGACTTCTTGTAAACGAGCGGCTTCATGTCAGATCACCTCCGGCGCCAGCGAGACGATCTTCATGAACTTCTTCTCGCGCAGCTCGCGGCCGACCGGGCCGAAGATGCGGGTGGCGCGCGGCTCGCCTTCGTCGTTGATCAGCACGGCGGCGTTCTCGTCGAAGCGGATGTAGGAGCCGTCCTTGCGCTTGGTCTCCTTGGCCGTCCGGACGATCACCGCTTTCACGACCTCGCCTTTCTTCACCTGGCCGGTCGGGATCGCGTCCTTGATCGTCACCACCACGACGTCGCCCAGCCCCGCATAGCGGCGCTTGGACCCGCCGAGCACGCGAATCACCAGGGCGCGCCGCGCCCCGGAGTTGTCCGCGATCTTGATTTGCGACTCTTGCTGCACCATGGCTATTTCGCCTTTTCAATGATCTCGACGACCCGCCACCGTTTCCGCTTCGACAACGGCCGGGTTTCCACGATGCGGACGGTGTCGCCCAGCTTGGCGCCGTGCTCGTTGTGCGCGGCCACCGTCTTCGTGCGATTGACCTGCTTGCCGTAAAAGCCGTGCGCGAAGCGGCGCTGCATCGAGACCGTGACGGTCTTCTGCATCTTGTCGCTCACCACCACGCCGGTCCGGACCTTGCGGCGTCCGCGCTCGTTCGACGTCTGTGCCTCGGTCATGCCGACGCCCTTTCCTTCAAAATCGTTTTGATGCGCGCGATGTCGCGACGGATCGTCCGCATCTGCAGCGGATTGGTCAGCGACTCCGTCGCCCGCCGGAACTCGAGGCGGAACTGCTCCTCGGTCAGTACCGCCAGCTTCTGCGTCAGCTCGTCGGTCTTGAGCTCGCGCAGCCCCTCGGGCCGATTCTCCCGCTTCGTCGCCATGTTACCGCTCCTCGCGCTTCACGAACTTCGAGCGAATCGGCAGCTTGGCGGACGCGAGCGCCAAGGCCGCGCGCGCCGACGCCTCTTCGATGCCCTCGAGCTCGAACATGATCCGGCCGGGCTTCACCACCGCGACCCAGCCCTCGGGATTTCCCTTGCCTTTGCCCATGCGGGTCTCGGCGGGCTTTTTCGTGATCGGCTTGTCGGGAAACAGCCGGATCCACACCTTGCCGCCGCGCTTCATCTCGCGGGTGAGCGCCACGCGCGCGGCCTCGATCTGCCGGTTGGAGATCCAGCCGGGCTCCAGCGACATCAGCCCGTAGTGGCCGAACGCGACGGTGTTGCCGCGCGTGGCCATCCCGTTGGTGCGGCCCTTGAACCGCTTGCGAAATTTGACCCGCTTCGGTGCCAGCATGCGTTAGACGCCTGTCGAATAAGTGCGGCCGTGGAGATCCTCGGTCCGCTCGCCCTTGAAGATCCAGACCTTCACGCCGATCGTGCCGAACGTCGTCTTCGCCGTGGAGGTCGCGTAATCGATGTCCGCGCGCAGCGTGTGCAGCGGCACGCGGCCCTCGTGATAGCCTTCGGTGCGCGCGATTTCCGCGCCGCCCAGCCGGCCCGCCGTCTTGATCTTGATGCCCTGCGCGCCCATGCGCATCGCGCTCTGCACCGCGCGCTTCATGGCGCGGCGGAACGAGATCCGCTGCGTCAGCTGGTGCGCCACGCTGTCGCCCACCAGCTGCGCGTCCAGCTCGGGCCGCTTGATCTCCTCGACGTTGATCCCGACTTCCTTCCCCGTCAGCTGCGCGAGCTCGTCGCGGAGCTTGTCGACTTCCGCGCCGCGCTTGCCGATGACCACGCCGGGCCGCCCGGTGTGTACGGTGACCGTCACCTTGCCGGGCTTGCGCTCGATGTGCACGTCGGCGATCGCCGCGTGGCTGAGCCGCGTCTTCAGATACTTGCGGATCAGCTCGTCTTCCTTGAGCAGCTCCGGGAAGTTGCGCTTCGCGAAATAGCGGGACCGCCACTGTTTGACGATGCCCAGCCGGAAGCCGTATGGATGTGTTTTCTGACCCACTTACTCGCTCGCTTTCTTTTTCTTCGCCGTCGTCTTCTTCTTGGCCTTCGCCGCCGGCGCCTTTTTGGCGCGCGGTTTGGCCGCTTTCGCTTCGGCCTTCGGCGCAGTCCCCGCCGCCGCCGGCGCCTTGGCCACCGGCGCGTCCGCGCCGGCGACCCGGATCTCGACGTGGCTGGTCCGCTTCAGGATCGGGGTGCCGCGCCCCATCGCCGCCGCGGTGAACCGCTTCAGCGTCTGGCCCTCGTTCACGACCGCGTAGCTGACGCGCAGCGCATCGGCGTCGAACGGCGCGTTCTGCCGCTGCGCCGCCTGCTGCGCGTTCGCCACCGCGGACTTCAGCACCTTATGGATCTGGTGCGCGGCCCGCTTCTTGGAGAACCGCAGGATCGCGTCGGCCTCGGGCACGGCGCGGCCGCGGATCAAATCGATCACGAGACGCATCTTGCGCGCCGACTGCCGCACGCCGCTCTGAATCGCTCGGGCTTCCATCGCCTACTCCTTCTTCTTCTCGGCGCCGGCTTCGGCACCGCCCTCGGTCGTCGCCGCCTCGGCCTCACGCTCGGCCGCCGAGCCCTTGGCGCCGTGACCGCGGAACAGCCGCGTCGCGGCGAATTCGCCGAGCTTGTGGCCGACCATGTTCTCGGTGATGTAGACGGGAATGAACTTGTTCCCGTTGTGCACCGCGAGCGTGTGGCCGACGAAGTCGGGCGTGATCGTGCTGCGCCGCGACCAGGTCTTGAACACCTTCTTCTCGTTCCGGTCGTTGAGCGCCTGGATCTTCACCATCAGCGACGGCTCGACGTACGGTCCTTTTTTTACGCTACGGCCCATTCTCAAAATCTCCCGTGCGACGTGTGGCGTTCGGCGTGCGGCGCAGCAAATGAAAGATCGTGCGCTAAGACGTTCGCATTGCTATGCGGCACGCAGTAATGCCCAATGCCACACGTCATTGAGTTGCCCTGCCCCGTTTCCGTCCCCGAACAATGAGTTTCGTCGACGCTTTCTTCTTGTGCCGCGTCTTCTTGCCTTCGACCTTGCCCCACGGATTCGTCGGAGGCCGGCCGCCCGAGCTCTTGCCTTCGCCGCCGCCGAGCGGATGATCGACCGGGTTCATCGCGACGCCGCGCACCCGCGGGCTGCGGCCGAGCCAGCGCGTCTTCCCCGCCTTGCCGATCGACAGCAGCTCGTGCTCCGCATTGCCGACTTCGCCGATCGTGGCGAGACACTCGCCGCGCACCATGCGCATTTCGGTCGAGCGCAAGCGCAGTGTCACGTAGTTGCCTTCCTTCGCCACGACCTGCACGCTGGTGCCCGCGCTGCGGCACAGCTGCCCGCCGCGGCCGATCTTGAGCTCGATGTTGTGCACCGCGGTGCCGAGCGGGATCTCGAACAGCGGCATCGCATTGCCGATGCGGATATCCGAGCCGGGACCGGACACGACGTTGTCGCCGACGTTCAGCCCCTTCGGCGCCAGGATGTAGCGCTTCTCGCCGTCCGCGTAATGCAGCAGGGCGATGCGCGCGGTGCGGTTCGGATCGTATTCGATCGCCGCGACGCGCGCCGGGATCGCGAACTTGTCGCGCCGGAAGTCGATGCGCCGGTACTGCCGCTTGTGGCCGCCGCTCATGTAGCGGCTCGTGATGTGGCCCTTGTTGTTGCGCCCGCCCGTCCGCTTCAGCGGCTCGAGCAGCGACTTCTCCGGCTCGGTCTTCGTGACTTCGGAGAAGTCGGAGATCGAGCGGAACCGGGTCGCCGGCGTCATCGGCCGAAACTGTCGAATGCCCATTTAGCCCTCGAACACCTCGATCGCGTCGCCCTCTTTGAGGGTCACGATCGCCTTTTTCCAGGACGGCCGGCGGCCGGCGTAGCGGCCGTACGTGCGCCGCTTGGCCCGCATCACCATCGTGCGGACGCCGGTAACCGACACTTTGAACAGCGTCTCGATCGCCGCCTTGATCTGCGGCTTCGTGGCTTCGTTGTGCACGCGGAACGCGTACTCTTTGCGCGCGCCGTAGGCCGCGGACGACTTCTCCGTCACGACCGGACGCACGATCGTCTCGTGGAGCTCAGGCATCTTTCGCCTTCCCTTCCTCGAACGCGCCGATCTCGACCACGACGCCCTGCGCCCACAGGATCTCGTAGGCCGTCGCGTCGGCGAACCGCATGACGTGCACGTCGGGGATGTTGCGGCCCGACAGGTAGACGTTGTGCGCGTCGGTCGCGGTCAACACCAGTACCTTCTTGCCCTCGAACCCCAGCTTGGCGATGAGCGCCGCGAGGTCCTTGGTCTTCGGCTTCTCGTACGCGAGCGCGTCCACCAGCACCAGCGCTCCCTCGCGGGCGCGCGCGTTCAGCGCCGACTTCTTCGCGAGCTGCCGCATCTTCTTCGGGATCGCCAGCCGGTAGCTGCGCGGATGCGGGCCGTGCGCGATGCCGCCGTGCCGCCAGTGCGGCGCGCGGGTCGAGCCCTGGCGGGCGCGACCGGTGCCCTTCTGCCGCCACGGCTTCTGGTTGCCGCCCGACACGTGGCTGCGCGTCTTGGTCTCGTGCGTGCCCTGGCGCTGATTCGACAGGAACGTGATGACGGCGCGGTGCAGCACGTCCTGGTTCACGGTGCCGTCGAACAGCGCTTCGGGCAACGCGACCGCCTTCTTGCTGGCGCCGGCGGCCGAGTAGTGTTGGGCTTCAATCATGACGGCTCCGGCCTCCCTGCTTGCGGACCGTGACGAGGCCGTTCATCGGACCCGGCACCGACCCGCGCACGAACAACAGATTCCGCTCGGCGTCGATCTTGACGACCCGAAGGCCGAGCTCGGTGAAGTTGCGGGCGCCCATGTGTCCGGGCATCCGCTTGCCCTTGATGATCCGCGACGGGTCCGTGCCCGGCGCGATCGAGCCCGGCTTGCGATGCCGCGTGTTGCCGTGGGTTTCGGGGCCGCCGCCGAAGTGATGGCGGTGCACGACGCCCTGAAAGCCGCGGCCTTTCGAGACGCCGCTCACCTTCACGCGGTCGCCTTCGGCGAAGATCGCGACGGTCACCGCGGTGCCGGCGGCCGGCGCGTCACCGATGACGGCGAAGCGCTCGATCAGGCGAGGCGCGACCTCGAGGCCCGCCTTTTTCACGTGCCCCAGCACCGCTTTCGCGCTGCGTGTGGCCTTCTTCGCGCCGAAGCCGAGCTCCGCCCGGCCGTCAGCGACCGAGATGACGGGACAGGGCCCCGCCTCGATCACGGTCACCGGCACGTGCGTACCGGCGGCGTCGAAGATCCGCGTCATTCCGAGTTTGCGACCAATGAGTCCGTTCATATTTCTTCCTGTTTCGACCTATTCAACCTTGATCTCGACGTCCACACCCGCCGGGAGATCGAGTTTCGTCAACGCATCCACCGTTTGCGAGCGTGAATCGAGAATGTCGATCAACCGCTTGTGCGTCTTCAGCTCGAACTGCTCGCGGCTCTTCTTGTCGATGTGCGGGCTCCGCAGCACCGTCCACAGCTGCCGTTTGGTGGGCAGCGGAATCGGCCCCGAAACCTGCGCCCCCGTCTTCTCGGCCGTGCGCACGATGTCCGCGGCGGCCTGATCGATCAGCGCGTGGTCGAAGGCTTTGAGACGGATCCGGATCTTGCTAGCCATTGGAGCTCCTCATGCGGCATGCGACATGCGCGAATGCCGAGTCATTTCAAGATCTTCGTAACGACGCCCGCGCCCACGGTCCGCCCACCCTCTCGAATCGCAAACCGCAGCTGCTCTTCCATCGCGATCGGCGTGATCAGCTCGATCGTCATCTTCGTGTTGTCGCCCGGCATCACCATCTCGACGCCCGCCGGCAGCTCGACGTTGCCCGTCACGTCCGTCGTGCGGAAATAGAACTGCGGGCGATAGCCCTTGAAGAACGGCGTGTGCCGCCCGCCTTCTTCCTTGTTGAGGACGTAGACCTCGGACTCGAACTGCGTGTGCGGCTTGATGGAGCCGGGCTTCGCGAGCACCATGCCGCGCTCGATCTGATCCTTTTCGACGCCGCGCAGCAGGAGCCCGACGTTGTCGCCCGCCTGGCCGTCGTCCAGCAGCTTGCGGAACATCTCGACGCCGGTGACGACCGTCTTCTTGTCGGTCCCGAAGCCGACCATCTCGACTTCATCCCCGACCTTCACCTTGCCCTTGTCGATCCGGCCCGTGGCGACCGTGCCGCGGCCCGTGATCGAGAACACGTCCTCGACCGGCATCTGGAACGGCTTGTCGACTTCCCGCTTCGGCACCGGAATGTTCTTGTCCAGCGCCGCGAGCAGCTCCTCGATCTTCGCGACCCACTGCTTGTCGCCTTCGATCGCCTTCAGCGCCGATCCGCGGATCACCGGCGTGTCGTCGCCCGGGAACTGGTACTTCGAGAGCAGCTCGCGCACCTCGAGCTCGACGAGGTCGAGCAGCTCGGGATCGTCCACCAGGTCGCACTTATTGAGGAAGACGACGATCGCCGGCACGTTCACCTGGCGGGCGAGCAGAATGTGCTCGCGCGTCTGCGGCATCGGGCCGTCCACGGCCGACACCACCAGGATCGCGCCGTCCATCTGCGCAGCGCCGGTGATCATGTTCTTCACGTAGTCGGCGTGCCCCGGGCAGTCGACGTGCGCGTAGTGACGCTCCGTCGTCGAGTACTCCACGTGGCTCGTCGCGATCGTCAGGATCTTCGTCGCGTCGCGACGGCCCTGGCTCTCGCTCGCCTTCGCCACCTGATCGTAGCTCACGTAGGTCCCGAGGCCTTTGTCGGCCGAGACCTTCGTCAGCGCCGCGGTCAGCGTCGTTTTGCCGTGGTCCACGTGCCCGATCGTGCCGACGTTCACGTGCGGCTTGTTGCGCTCGAATTTCGCCTTTGCCATTTCATTAACCTCGTATGAATACGGCGTCTAACAACATCGTCTAACAACGTCGTCTAACGAATTCGTTCGACGTCTTTGTTAGACGTCTTCGTTCGACGATTCTTTTCTACGCCTATCCTTTCACCTTCGAAACTATCTCTTCCGCTTTCGCCTTCGGGACCTCTTGATAGTGACTGAACTCCATCGAATAGATCGCGCGCCCCTGACTCATCGAGCGCAGCGTCGTCGAGTAGCCGAACATTTCTGACAATGGAACACTGGCCGCGACGATGTGCGCGTCGGCGCGCTGCGTCATCCCGCCGATCTTGCCGCGCCGCGCCGCCAGGTCGCCGATGACGTCGCCCATGTAATCGGACGGCGTCACGACTTCGACGTCCATGATCGGCTCGAGCAGGATCGGATGCGCCTGGCGGGCCGCTTCCTTGACGGCCATGGACCCGGCGATCTTGAACGCCATTTCACTCGAGTCGACGTCGTGGAACGAGCCGTCCACCAGCTCGACCTTCACGTCCACCATCGGATAGCCGGCCAGCACGCCGTTCTCCAGCGCTTCCTTCACGCCCTGCTCGACCGGATTGATGTATTCCTTGGGGATCGTGCCACCGACGATGTTGTCTTCGAAGACAAACCCCGTGCCCGGCTGACCGGGCTCCAGGTGGATGACCACATGCCCGTATTGCCCGCGGCCGCCGCTCTGGCGGATGAACTTTCCCTCGATGTACTCGACGCGCTTGCGCACCGTCTCGCGGTAGGCCACCTGCGGCCGGCCCACGTTTGCGTCGACCTTGAACTCGCGCCGCATCCGCTCGACGATGATTTCGAGGTGCAGCTCGCCCATGCCGCTGATGATCGTCTGCGCGGTTTCGGCATCCGTGTGCACGCGGAACGTCGGATCTTCTTCCGACAGCTTGGCCAGCGCGACACCCAGCTTGTCCTGGTCGGCCTTGGTCTTCGGCTCGATCGCGACCGAGATGACCGGGTTCGGGAACCGCATCGCCTCGAGAATGATCGGGTGCGCCTCGTCGCACAGCGTGTCACCCGTGCGCGTGTCCTTGAGCCCGATGGCGGCGGCGATGTCGCCGGCGCGCACGTCCTCGATCTCCTCGCGCTTGTTGGCGTGCATCTGCAGCAAGCGACCGATGCGCTCCTTGCGGTCCTTGGTGCTGTTGTAGACATACGAGCCCGCCGCCAGCACCCCGCTGTACACGCGGAAGAACGTCAGTTTGCCGACGTAGGGGTCCGTCATGATCTTGAAGGCCAACGCGGCGAACGGAGCGTCGTCGGACGCGGGCCGCTCGGCATGCGTCGCATCGTGATGCGGCAGATGGCCCTTGATCGGCGGAATGTCGACCGGCGACGGCAGATAATCGACGACGGCGTCGAGCAGCGCCTGCACACCCTTGTTCTTGAAGGCCGCGCCGCAGATCACCGGGACGACGTGCCCCGCGATCGTGGCTTTGCGAATGACGGTCCGGATTTCTTCTTCGGTCAGCTTATGGTCTTCGAGATACTTGTGCAGGATGGCGTCGTCGGACTCCACGCAGGCTTCGATCATCTCATGTCGCAGCTGGGCGACCCGGTCCTGCATCGCCGCGGGGATCGGGCCTTCGACGTACTTCTTGCCCATCGTGTCGTCGTCGTACACGATCTCGATTTCGCGCACCAGATCGATGAGCCCGGTAAACAGCTCGCCCGAGCCGAGGGGGAGCTGGATCGGCACCGCCTTGGTGCCGAGGCGCTCGCGCACCATCTGGAGGCACATGTCGAAGTCGGCGCCGACGCGGTCCATCTTGTTGACGAAGATGATCCGCGGCACGCCGTAGCGGTCCGCCTGGCGCCACACCGTCTCGGTCTGCGGCTCGACGCCGCCCACCGCGTCGAGCACGGTGACGGCGCCGTCGAGCACGCGCAAGCTGCGCTCGACTTCGACGGTGAAGTCCACGTGTCCGGGGGTGTCGATGATGTTGATGCGGTACTGCTGCTCCAGGCGGGTCCAGAAGGCGGTGGTGGCGGCGGACGTAATCGTGATGCCGCGCTCCTGCTCCTGCTCCATCCAGTCCATCGTGGCCGTACCTTCGTGCACCTCACCCAGCTTGTAGGTGCGGCCCGTGTAATAGAGGATACGCTCGGTCGTAGTCGTTTTCCCGGCATCGATGTGGGCCATGATGCCGATATTCCGAATCTTGTCGAGCGGCGTCGTACGTGGCATTGCTTTCCTTTATTCAGCAAAAACGCGGGGCGACCAGGACGCCCCACTCGTGTGCCGGGGGCCGGTCTCGCTCCGCCGTCATCGGGAGGCTTTCGGCCTCCTCGATGCAGGATCCCTTAACGCAGGGTCCCGAAGTTGTTTGTTTAGGGCCCACGCCCGGGCGTTAGCCCGGGCGTCAAATTACCACCGGTAATGCGCGAAAGCCCTGTTGGCCTCCGCCATCCGGTGCGTATCGTCCTTCTTCTTAATAGTCTCGCCTTCACCCTTCGAGGCGAGAATCAGCTCGGCGGCCAGCCGCTCCGCCATCGTCTTCTCTTTGCGCGCGCGGCTATACAGGATCAGCCAGCGCATGGCGAGCGCCGTGCGCCGCTCCGGCCGCACTTCGACCGGCACCTGATAGGTCGCACCGCCGACGCGCCGCGACTTCACCTCGAGCGCCGGCTTCACGTTCGACAGCGCCTGCTTGAACACGTTCACGCCCGGCTGCCCGGTGCGCTGCTCGATCAAGTCCATCGCCGAATAAAAAATCCGCTCCGACAACGACTTCTTGCCGCGCTCCATCAGGTTGTTCAAGAACTTCGATACCGTCTGACTGTCGTACCGCGGATCCGCGGGAACCGGACGGCGAACGGCGCCTTTGCGACGACTCACTTCCCGGCCTCCTTGGGACGCTTCGCGCCATACTTGGAGCGCGACTGTTTGCGCTCGTTCACGCCCGCGGCGTCCAGCGTGCCGCGGATGATGTGATAGCGGACGCCCGGCAGGTCCTTCACGCGGCCGCCGCGAATCATCACGATCGAGTGCTCCTGCAGGTTATGCCCTTCACCGGGGATGTATGCCGTGACTTCAAAACCATTCGTCAGGCGAACGCGAGCCACTTTGCGCAGCGCCGAGTTCGGCTTTTTCGGCGTGGTGGTGTAGACGCGCGTGCAGACGCCACGCTTCTGCGGATTCCCGCGAAGATGCGGCGCCTTTTCCTTCTTCTCCACGTCGCGGCGACCGTGCCGGACGAGCTGATTGATGGTCGGCAAATACCCCTCAGGTGTCAGACAAAAAACACTGCTCCGAAGCCCGCGAAACTAAGCAGGTATCTCGACTTAGGTCAAGTGCCGACCCTCAGGGCCAACCCGCCCGGGACGGGGTAACGAAGGCCCCGAAAAGGTCTTAATCCCGGACCTCGGGCCGAGGATCGCCGGTATCGTCAATCTGAAAGGAGCATGACATGACAGACCGGTACTTCACCTGCGGTGAGTGCGGCGCCTCGTTCGGATCGCGCCGCGTGCTACACGAGCACAACCACAAAGTGCATCCCGAGAAGAGTCAAAAGAACCCCGGCTCGAGCCCCAAAGACCGCACGATCGCAGACCTGTAAAAACGACGGCGCCCGGAATTACTCCCGGGCGCCGTTGTGTTACCGTCGGACAGCCACACAGCTACTCCGCTTCCACTTCCTCCGGGAACGGACTCGGCGCCGCGCCCGTGCCGGGCAACGCCGCTTCGACCGGCGGCGGCGGAGGCGTGAAGCCCTCCGGCGGCTCGATCTCGATGTCGTGATACCGGTAGATGCCGGTCCCCGCCGGAATCAAATGCCCGATGATGATGTTCTCCTTCAACCCGAGCAGATCGTCCTTGGCCCCGCGGATCGCCGCATCGGTCAACACTCGCGTCGTCTCCTGGAAGGAGGCGGCGGAGATGAACGACTGCGTGGTCAGACTCGCCTTCGTGATGCCGAGGAGCAGCGGCTCGCGGGTCGAAGGCTTGCCGCCCTTCTTCACCGCGCGCTCGTTGATCTCGCTGAACACGAGCTTGTCCACGTTCTCGCCTTCGAGGAACTCGGTGTCGCCCGGCTCGACGACTTTCACCTTCTGCAGCATCTGGCGCACGATCACGCCGATGTGCTTGTCGTTGATCTTTACGCCCTGCAGCCGGTACACCTCCTGCACCTCGTTCAGCAGGTATTCCTGCACGGCGCGCGGGCCCTTGATCCGCAGAATGTCGTGCGGATTCACCGGCCCTTCGGTGAGCCGGTCGCCGGCGCGCACGCGGTCGCCCTCGTGCACGCGTAAGTGCTTGCCGGCGGGCACCTCGTACAGCTGCGCCTCGCCCTCCTCCGGGTGCACCCAGATCTCGCGCTTGCCGCGCTTGATCTCGCCGAACCGGACGACGCCGTCGACTTCGGAAATCGTCGCCGGATCCTTCGGCCGGCGCGCCTCGAACAGCTCGGCGACGCGCGGCAGGCCGCCCGTGATGTCGCGCGTCTTGTACGCCTCGCGCGACACCTTGGCGAGCACCTGGCCCGCATAGACCTCCGAGCCGTCTTCGACGGTCAGCTGCGCGCCTTCGGGAATGACGAAGTCGCGAAGCCGCTTCTCCTTGTCGCCCTTCTTCTGCACGATCTCGATGTGCGGGTGGAGCTTCTTCTCGCGGTCTTCGATGATGACGCGCTGGCGCCGGCCGGTGATTTCGTCCAGCTCCTCGCGCACCGTCTCGTCGTCCACGATGTCCACGAACCGCACGAGACCCGCGACGTCCGACATGATCGGGTTCGTGTAC
>DATDEZ010000107.1:0-7336 GCA_036522875.1 Gemmatimonadales bacterium
GTGGCGGCACCGCCGCGGCCGGCGCCCTGGTCGTGAGCGCCCGGGCGCCGCGCGCGTCCTCACCGGGCCAGCGCTTCTCGATCCACAGCAGCACGGGGGCCGCGATGTAAATGGAAGAGAACGTCCCGGTGAAAATACCGAAGGACATGACCCACGCGAACGGCCGAATGACCTCGCCCGCGAGCAGGAGCAGGGACAGCGTGGTCGCGATCGTCGTCCCGTGGGTGAGCACGGAGCGCGGCAGCGTCTCGTTGATCGAGAGGTTCAGGATTTCGTACAGATTCTGCCGCCGGTATTTCCGCAGGTTCTCGCGCACGCGGTCGAAGATGATGATCGTGTCGTTCAGCGAGTAGCCGACCACGGTCAGCACGGCGCCCACGACGACGAGGCTGACCTCGAGATGCATCACGCTGATGAACGCGATCGTGGCGACGACGTCGTGCGCCGTCGCGACCGTCGCCGCCAACCCGAACCGCCACTCGAACCGGAACGCCAGATAGATGAGCGTGACGACGAAGCTGAACAGAATCGCGAGCAGCGCTTTCCCCTGCAGCTCGCGTCCCACCTTGGGGCCGACGGCCTGGCGATACGCGATGTGGTACTGCCCCGCGCCGACGCTCCGATCGAGCGCGTGGGCGACCGAATCGGCGACGGCCTGCGTGCCCGCGTCCCCCTCCGACGCTTTCGCGCCGAGCCGCGCCTTCACCATGTAGGAGGTGTCGGACCCGAAGTTGGAGATGTCGGCGCCGCGGAGGCCGACCTGGTCGAGCGCCGCCCGGATCGTGGCGGTCTCCACTTTGTGCGCGACGTCGAACTGCACCGCCGTGCCGCCGGTGAATTCGATGCTGTAGTTGATGCCGCGGACGAGCAGGAACACCAGGCCCACGACCATGATCGCCCCGGTGAGCGAAAAGGCGAACCGGCGCCACTTGATGAAATCGTACTGGGCGTTCGCAAAGAGTCGGATCATCAGATGCTCAAGGTGACCATGTCGGGCCGCCGGTGCAACCAGATCAGGAACATCGTCTTGACGACGAAGATTGCGGAGATCATCGAGGCGGCGATACCGATGATCAGCGTGATGGCGAAGCCCTGGACCGGGCCCGTCCCCACCGCGTACAGAATCAGCGCGGTGAGCACGGTGCTGACGTTGGAGTCCACGATGGCGTTCATGGCGTGCAGGAAGCCGTCATCGACGGCGAGCCTGAGCGATTTGCCGTGGACGATTTCTTCGCGGATGCGCTCGAAGATCAGCACGTTGGCGTCCACGGCGATGCCGATCGACAGCACGAAGCCCGCAAGCCCGGGGAGCGTCAGCGTGAAGCCGAACAGCGCGAGGCCGGCGAGCGTGAAGAGGCAATAGAGCGTGAGGGCCGCGACGGCCAGCGCTCCCGACACGCGGTAGTAGCCGATCATGATCAGAATGACGAGCACGATGCCGACCACGCCGGCGCGCACGCCGTCGTGAATGGAGTCGCCGCCGAGCGAGGCGCTGATCGTGCGCTCATCGACGATCGTGAGCGGCGCGGGGAGGGCGCCGGCGCGCAGCACCAGCGCCAGGTCGCTCGCTTCCTGGAGCGGCTTCGTGCCCAGCTCGATCTGCCCGTTCGACTCGATCTGGCCGCGAATGACGGGCGGCTGCCCCTGGACGCGGCTGTCGAGGATGATCGCCATGTAATCGCCGATGTGCCGCGCCGTCTCCTGCCCGAAGATGCGGCCGCCGCGGTGGCTCAGTGTGAACGCGACGATCGACTGGTTGGTCACGGGGTCGCGCCGCGCGACGGCCTTGGTCAGCTCCTCGCCGGTGATGATCGGTTTCGAGTCGACCGCGTAGAGCGCGCGATAGGAGCGCGCGCCGCGCGACTCCACCGTCGCGCCCCAGCGCAGCTCGATGCCGCGCGGCATCGCGGCGCGCACGTCGGGACGCTGCACCAGACTGTCGACGAGCGGCCACTGCTCCTCAGGCACGAGATATTCGCCGGGGAGCTGTCCCTGGAACAACAGCGACGACAAGACGCCGGGGCTGTTCGCGTCGGCCGCCGAATCGCGCGCCGCCTTGCTCGTGTCTCCGCCGAACAGCTGCGCCACCGCCGAGGGCGCGGCATTCGAGCGCGCCTTGACCCCCGCTTTCTTCAGTGCCGCGTCCATCTGCGGCAACGCGTCCTTGAACTGGTTCTTCATGTCGGTGATGCGGAACTCGAGGAACGCGGTGCGCTGGATGATGCCGCGGGCGCGCGCCGGATCCTTCTCACCCGCGAGCTCGACGATCAGCCGGCACCGTCCCTGGATCTGCACCACCGGCTCGGTCGTCCCGAACTCGTCCACGCGCGTCCGCACGACGCGCTCGGCGCGCTGGATGGCGTCGGCGCAGTCGGGCACCGGTCCCTTGGACTGGTCGACTTCGAGCGCCAGGTGAATGCCACCCTGGAGATCGAGGCCGAGGTTGATCGGCACGCGGCGCACGGTCGTGTCGCGCATCTGCCCGCTCTGCGGGTCGATGACGCGCTGCTTCACATTGCGCGGCACCAGGGCGACGATGCTGACGACGATCAGCACCGCGATGAAGTACAACCGCTGACGAATCTTGCCCATCGTCTGCCTCTACCGGTTGAGGGCCGCCCGCGCCGCCTGGCGGTCGCGCTCGAGCTGCGCCACCAGCGCCTCGCGGGACGGAAACGCCTGGACGTCGCGCAGGCGCTTCACCCATGCCACGTTGACCGTCGCTCCGTACAACTCCCCGTCGAAATCGAACAAATGGATCTCGAGCGTGCGTCCCTGCTCGCCGAACGTCGGCCGCGCGCCCTGATTCATCATCCCACCGTACTGCTGCTCGCCAATCATCACGAGCACCGCGTACACACCATCGGGCGGCAACAGCTTCCTCGGGTCGGGCGCCTCCAGATTGATCGTCGGTATGCCGATCGTCCTGCCGCGCCCCGCCCCGCGCACCACGGTCCCGCGAATCCCGTACGGCCGTCCCAGCCACCGCGCCGCCCGCTCCAGATCGCCGTGCGCGAGCGCCGTCCGGATGACGGTCGATGAAATCGGCTGTCCGTTGTCCCGGACCGCATCGACCACCGCCACGGCAAAGCCGAGTCCCTGCGCCAGCTTCGTCACGAGGTCGGCGTCGCCGGCCCGCCCGCGCCCGAACCCGTGATCGTAGCCCATCACGAGCTCGGTCATCTCGTACTCGTCGCACAGCCGGCGTACGAACGCCTCGGCGTCGAGCCGCGCCACGTCGGGCGTGAACGGCATCAGCACGAACTGCGCGATCCCGGCCGCCCGAACCAGCGCTTCCTTCTCCCGCGGCAGCGTGAGCAGCTTGGGCGCCGCCGCCGGATTCACCACCTCGAGCGGATGCGGGTCGAACGTGACCACCACGCTCCGTTGACTCGCCGCGTGGGCTCGTCGCAGCACTTCGTCCAGCACGGCCTGATGCCCACGATGGACCCCGTCGAACGTGCCCACCGTCACGACCGAACCCATCAGTCTGCTGCTACCACGACGCGGGGCTTCAGCTCGTCGCCGACCCGCTCCGCGACCGCAATCAGCTCGGCGCCTGCGAACACGGCGATCGGCGCTCGGCTATCGGCGATTGGGGCGGCAGCAATCGGCCTTCCGTGGATCACCGCGTCCCGTTCTTTCTTATCGACCTCACGGCGCGGCATGTGGGCGACCAGCAGCGCCGCATCCCGCACCTGCTCCCGCGTCACCGCCTCGGGCGCGACCGCGTCTTCCACCCGCAGCGGCCCGACCGCCGTCCGCCGCAACGCCGTCAGATGCGCGCCGCATCCGAGTTTCGCGCCGATGTCGCGCGCGAGCGAGCGGAGGTATGTCCCCGCGCTCACCGTCGCTCGAAAATCGAGGTCCGGCACCGCCGCCTCGACGATCTCGAGCTCGCGAATCTCGACCGGTCGCGCCGCCGGCTCGACCACTTCCCCACGACGCGCGCGCCGGTAGGCGCGCTCGCCGTCGATTTTCACCGCCGAATAGGCCGGCGGCCGCTGCTCGTACCCGCCGCGAAAGGTCGCGATCACTTCGGCGAGCTGCACCGGGGTGACGGTCGTCCACGGCGCCGTCGCGACGATCTTGCCGGTCGCGTCGTCCGTGTCGGTCGTCACGCCGAGCCGGATCGTGCCTTCGTACGTCTTCGGCCAGTCGGCGACGAACGGCGCGAGCCGCGTCGCGCGACCGACCACCAGCACCAGCAACCCTTTCGCGAACGGGTCCAGCGTGCCCAGATGCCCGATGCGCTTTTCGTGCAGCGCGCGCCGCGCCATGTCCACGATGTCGTGCGACGTGGGGCCGGGCGGCTTGGAGACCAGCACGAACCCACTCCCGTCGCTCAGTCGTCCGACTCCTTCAGCTCCTTCAGCACGCGGTCGATGCGCTGCGCGTGCTCGAGTCCCTTATCCAGATGAAAGTGCAGCTCCGGGCTCGTCCTGAGGTGCAGATCGTTCGAGACCTGCGCCCGCAAATACCGCGCGGCACTGGCGAGCCCCTCGAGCGACCTCGCCTTCTCCTCGTCCGTCCCCATCACACTCACGCGCACGTTGGCGTGCGACAGGTCGGGCGAAACCTCGACGCCGATCACGGTGACGAACCCGATTCGCGGATCGCGCACGTCGCTCGTGAGAAACGCCCCGACCGACTGCCGGATCATCTCGCTCACGCGCTCGGGCCGATGACTGCGCCGTTTCATCTCAGAGATAGCTCGTGCTCGTGTCGACGATCCGCGCGCCATCCGCGCCCGCCACCAGCTGATCCGCCTCGCGCAGCACGCTTTCGGCGTGCCGCCGGTCGGTGCTCACCACCGCGGCCGTCAGCTCCGCCCGCTGCCACAGATCGTGATGCGCCGTCTCGGCGACCGAGATGTTGAAGCGGTTGTGCATCCGATCCTTCAAGCTCTTCACGATCGTGCGCTTGTCCTTGAGCGACTGGCTCGCCGGCAGATGCAGCTCCCACACCATCACCCCCACGATCACGACTCGGCAGCGCCCCCTCCCAGCGAGCGCGCAATTTCTTCGACCCGGTACGATTCGATCAAATCGCCGACCTTCACGTCATTGAAGTTCTCGATGCCGATACCGCACTCGAACCCCTCGCGGACTTCGCGCACGTCGTCCTTGAACCGCTTGAGCGACGCCAGCGTGCCGTCGTAGACCTCGACGCCGTTGCGGATCACCCGGACGCGGCCGGTGCGCGGGATGACGCCCGAGCGCACGAAACAGCCGGCGATCGTGCCGAGCTTCGCAATCTTGAAGATCTGGCGGATTTCGGCCTCGCCCAGCACCACTTCCTTCTTTTCGGGCGCGAGCAGGCCTTCCATCGCCAGCTTCACCTCTTCCACCGCTTCGTAGATGATGCGGTAGGTCCGGATCTCCACCCGCTCGCGATCCGCGGCGGCGCGCGCGTTCGAGTCGGGGCGCACGTGGAAGCCCACGATGATGGCGCCCGACGCGCGCGCGAGCAGCACGTCCGACTCGGTGATGGCGCCGACCCCGCGGTGCACGACTTCGACTTTCACCTCGGACGTCGACAGCTGCGCCAGCGCGTCGGCCAAGGCTTCAGCGGGACCGCCCTGGTCGGCCTTGATGATGATCCGCAGCGTCGCGACGCCGCTCGTCGCCGCTTCGGCCATGAAGTCTTCGAGCGTCTTGACCCGCCCGGAGCGGCGATGTTGCGCCTCACGCTCGAGCCGCTGCCGCTTCTGCGCGATGTCGCGCGCTTCCGCGGCGTCGGCCATCGCCAGGAACGTGTCACCGGCCTCCGGCACGCCCTCGAAGCCGAGAATCTGGACCGGCGTCGAAGGACCAACCTCGGTTTCGGTGCCGCCGCGCTCGTCGTACATCGCGCGCACACGACCGGAGTATTGGCCGCAGATAAAGTCGTCGCCGACTTTCAGTGTGCCGTTTTGCACGATGATCGTCGCGATCGCGCCCTTGCCCGGATCGAGCGTGGCCTCGAGCACCGTCCCTTGCGCCTTGCGGTCCGGATTGGCCTTGAGGTCGAGCAGCTCGGCCTGCAGCAGGATTTGCTCCAGCAGCTCGTCGATGCCCGTGCCCTTCTTGGCCGAGATCGGCGTGGCGAGCGTCGTGCCGCCGAACTCCTCGAGCACGACGCCGTGCGCCAGGAGATCCTGCTTGACCTTCTGCACGTTGGCGGTCGGCAAGTCGATCTTGTTGATCGCGACGACGAGCGGGACGCCGGCGTTCTTGGCGTGCGAAATCGCCTCGACCGTCTGCGGCATGATGGCGTCGTCCGCGGCCACGACCAGCACCACGATGTCGGTGACCTGCGCGCCGCGCGCGCGCATAGCGGTGAACGCCTCGTGGCCCGGCGTGTCGAGGAACGTGATGCGCCGGTTGTCTTTCAGCGTGACCTGATAGGCGCCGATGTGCTGCGTGATGCCGCCCGCCTCGCCCGCGACCACGTTGGTCTTGCGGACGTAGTCGAGCAGCGAGGTCTTGCCGTGATCGACGTGGCCCATGATCGTGACGATCGGGGGCCGCGGCTTCAGCGTTTCCGCGGCGTCCTGGGCCTCTTCGGTCTGCGTGGTGGCGTATTCTTCTTCGCGCACCGCCTGGAACCCGAATGCCGACGCGATCAGCTCGATCATGTCGAAGTCGAGCCGCTGGTTGATCGTCACCATCTGGCCCAGCTCTTTGAACGCGAACGTGACGATCTGGGTGGGCGGCACTTTCAGCGTGTTCGCGAGCTCGGACACCGTGATGAACTCGGTCACCCGCACCAGCGTCTTCTCGCGCTCGCGCTCGGCGCGCCGCTGCTCTTCCTGGACTTCGCGGAACGTCGGCCCCTCTTCGCGCCGATGCACGCCCTTCTTGCCGACGGGCGCCTTCAGCGTGGCGAGCGTGCGCGAGATGTTCTGCGCGACCGCTTCCTGATCGACCAGCGACTTCTTGCCTTTCTTGCGCTTCTTGCCCTTTTCGCGCCGGCGATCGTCGAGCGGCATCGCGCCGGGCGCCGCGGACGCGACGGGGCGCGGGGGCACGCTGGGCGCGCCGCCGGACGGTCCGCCACCCGGTGTGCCACGGGCGACGGGACGCGGACGGACCGGGGTCGGGATGAACGGTCGCGGAGCGGCCGACGGTGGTGGAGGTGCCGAAGGCGCCGAAGGTGCCGGCGGTGGTGAAGGGGCCGCTTCGGCCACTTCCACGGCGGGTGACGATGGCGGCGCGAGATCCTTGAACAACGCCGCGGCGCGCTCCTCCAGCGAGGGCGCGGCCTTTTCTTCTTCCTGCTCGCGCGCCGCGGTTTCGAGCGCCAGGCGCGCGCGCTCGGCTTCCGCGGCTTCCGCCGCGGCCACCTCGGCCGC
>DATDEZ010000108.1:0-17393 GCA_036522875.1 Gemmatimonadales bacterium
TTGCCGCCCTCGGGCGCCGCGTGGCGCGGCCTGCTCGGACTCGCCGCCGGCTCCGTGATCGCCGCGAACCTGCTGTTCTTCGGGGCGATGAAGCGCATCGAGGCGGCGCCGGCATCCGTCGCCGCGACGATCGAGCCGGTGGTCGGTGCGCTGCTGGCGCTACTGCTCTTCAGTCAGACGCTGACGGTGCTCGGCTGGCTCGGCTTGCTGCTGGTGGTGGGAGGCGTGGCCGCCGGTTACCTGCTGGAAGGACTAAAACAGCAGCTCGATCCCGAGGCGGAAGAGGCGGGGCGGCCCGTATGAAAACAGCGGCTGCGTGAAGTCCTGCGCGGCCGCCTGGTACAAGGGCATGAGCTCGCCGGCCCCGGAGATGACGCCGTCGCCGTTGAGATCCGCGAACGCGCGATAGCGCGGCGATTCGTAGGGAATCGGCTCGGGATGCAGTTGATAGGCGCTGTCCGCCATCCGCGCGAGCTCCTGCGGCGTCTTGTTCGGCAATCCACTCTCGCGCTGCACGGCCTCGATGTTTCGCCTGTCCAGCAGATTGCGCACGTCCAGATACACGCTGCCCTGCCGACCTCCCAGCCGCAGCGGCTTGCGCAACAACAAATCGACCGTGAGCTGCATGGGCAGGCGATGGCTGTTGGGCAGGCCGATCAGCGTGTCGCCGGTCTCGTTCGTCATCGTGAACGGCAGGCCCGATCCCACGCGCACGATCGTCGCCGCGTCGATCCCGGCGAACGGTTTGATTCCCGCGACGCGCGGGCCGCCCGAATCGGAGACGATCGCCTGGCCGATCACGGTGAGGCTGTGGCGGCGATCGTAATCGAGCGGGAACTGCACGCGTGCCGGGTTGATCGTATCGCCGCTGGGGTCGATCCGAATGCGCCGCACGAGCTGGAAGGCGTTCGTCGCGGTCGCCTGCGCCGTCTGAAGGGTGTACGCGACGCGCACACCCCAGCCGTCCTTGAGCGGTCGCTCGGCGACGACCTCCGCGCCCTTCACGTTGCCGAAATCCGCGTTCCCAAAGATCGTCGAGTCGGGATTCACGCCGAGCGGCACGGAGGCGACGAGGCCGTCGAGCTGCTTGTTGAACACGCTGACGCGCAGCGACGTCGTCTCGCTGGGGCGGGCGCGCACCGAGAACTCGTATTGTGTCGCGTCCTCGAAGCCGAGATCGGGATTGCCGCGGCGGAAGCGCCCGGTGCGCAGCGTGTCGTCGAACGCGGCGTCAACGAGATACTGAAAGTCGGGCGCCTGCGAGAACCGCCCCCAGCTCGCCACGAACGTCGCGCCCTTCAGCACGGTCGAAAACCCGAGCCGCGGATTGAGCGAGCGCCGCGCGCCGACGTGCGTCCCCGGCACGCCGTTGCCGGGATCGAATTGATCGTACCGGACGCCGAACGTCACCACGAAGTCCGAGCCGAGGAGTTGTCCCTCGGCGTACGCCGCGGCGGAGGTCGGGCTGAAATCGGCGGCGGTGGCGGGCGGGACGCTCTTGCCGACGGGCTGGTAGCCGAGCACGCGCTCGAACGTGCGAACGCGTTGCCGCGAGATCTCGCCGCCGAAGTAAAAGTCCGCGGACGGCCCACCCGTGCTGAAGTCCGCCTGTCCCCGCAGCTCGCGATACCGGTTCCACGCGATTTCGCCGCTCGGCGCGCCGCCGCGGAAGAACGCCGGTACACCCCACGGCGACTGATCGCTCCAATCGGGCGCATTGAAGCCCGCGACGGGCGCGCGCGCGCGCACCGTGTCCTGGCTGCGCGCGAGCTCCTCGCCCACGAAATGGAACGTGCTGCCGCTGAAGGCGCCGAAGCGATAGTCCGGCTGGGCGGTCAGCGCGCCGCGCGTGAACTCGCGCGCGAAGTAGCCCGCGCGCACGTCCGCCGTGAGCGCGTTGGTCGCGCGCTGGAAATGCGCGCTGAGCAAATCGCCCGTCACCCGTCGCGCCGGCGCGTCCGGCGTGTCGTACTTGTAGGCCGGATCGAACAGCAGGCGCTGATCGACCGACCGGAGCGCGAACAGCCGCAGCGTGTGCGGGCCGCCGAGCGGGATGCGGAGCTTGGCGGCCGCGTCGTAGCGCTCGCCGCTGTTGTGCGGGAGCAGCGGGCTCGCGTTGCGGGGATCGCGCGCGTCGGGTGACGGCGGCGCGTTCACGGGATCCGCGTCGAGCCGTCCCTCCGCGTCGAATACGGCGACAAATCCGGCGCCGCGCGGCAGCGGTCCGTCCGCTGAAACGATGACGCGGTCCTGCCCGAAATCCGCGCTGCCCGGCAACAACCGGTCGCTCTCGTATGCGGCGCGGCCGTTCCAGTGGTCGCCGCCGTCCTTCGTGACGACGTTCACCAGTCCCGAGATCGCCTGGCCGTAGCGCGCCGAGAATCCGTTTGTCGTGAGCGAAGCCTCGGTCAGCAGGTCGGGCGGAATGCGAACGCCGAGCGGACCGCTCGAGGCGTCGAGCTGATTCTTGACGCCGAGACCGTCGAGCACGAACGACTGCTGGCCGAGACGCCCGCCGCGATAGCTTTCGCCGACGGCGCCCGCCTGGAGCGCGACCGCCTCGTCCAATGTCGTGACGGGGAATCGCCGGATCTCGTCGCCGCCGATGCGCTGCACCGTCGCGACCATGGTCGGATCGAGGATAGAGTCGGCGTACGCCTCGACGACGACCGGCTGGGCGATCGTGTAGATGTCCACCGCAAAATTCACCACGGTGACCTGCCCCGCCCGCACGAGCACGCTGTCGCGTCGCACCGTTTCGAATCCGATGGCCCGCACCGTCACGAGGTGCCAGCCGCTCCGCACTTCGCGAATTCGGAAAGAACCGGTGCTGTCGGTGCGCGCCATCCAGCGGCTGTCGACACCGATCTCCGCGCCGCTCATCGGCAGACCGCCGTCCTTCTGGTGCACGTGCCCGACGATCGAGCCGGACGTCTGCGCGGCGAGGCCCGCCGCGCCCGCGAGCAGCACCACAATCAGACCGATGAGTCGCTTCATGGCAGTTGCAACAGCCAGATGTCCGCGGTCGTGGATGCGTTCCACGCCGCCGCTACCAGGGACTTCCCGTCCGGCGCGAGCGCCGGCCGGCGGAACAGAAACGAGGGATCGCCGATCTGCACCGGGGCGCCGCCGCCACTCACGAGATACAGCGGGCCGCCGTGATCGGGCTGGGAGCCGCCGAGAATGGAATCGACGCTGTAGCTCACCGCGCCGCCGACTACCGCGACGATCTTGCCGCTCGAGACCGCCACGTCGCGCGCGATGCCGAAGCCAAAGTCCAACAGCGTGTCGGTCTCGCCGCCGGCGAGCACCTGGCGGTAGACGCGCGAGTCGCCGTCACGCGTGAAGTACAGGGTGTCGCGATTCGCGGAGAGGGCGAGCGACGATGCGCTGTCGCCGCCCGCGAGCCGGGAGATGGTCGACGTCGCGCCGCCGAAGTCGATGATCAGGATGCCGAGCCCGGTGCGTACCGTGTCCACGGCGCAGGTGCGGCACGGCCGCGGGTACGTCACGCGCTCCCCGATCGCCGCGACGCGCGAGGAGCTCAACCACGCGACGTGTGACAGGGCGTCGTACGTCGTGCCCCAGGTCGCAGTAAACGGCAGACTCCACACCACGCGCGCGCCGGCGACGAGCTGGATCGTCTCCGGGGCAAGCGGCGGCAGCGCGATGTTCGAGCTCGCGCGGATGTACGCAAGGCTGTCGCCGGTCTCGGCAGCGGCATCCTCGAACACATCGAGCGAGTCGTCCGCTGAGCTCGTCCGGCAGCGATAGCGCGCCACCGACCCGCCGCGGCCGGGCATGAACGCCAGGCAGCGATCATGATCCGGCCGATCCAGTCGTTCAGCCGTGTAGACGATCGTGTCGCCTGCGGGCGACCACGTGGGCTCGAGGTCCTGACCGGGGCTGTACGTGAGGCGCGTGACGGATCCGGGCGCGAGCGGCCCGTCGGGCGTGTAGGTCTGGGGGCGAAACGGCGCGGCGTGCTCGCATGCGATCGCGAGCAGGCAGACGGCGACGCCGGATATCCGGATTCCTTTCAAACGTGACGCCTGGAGCTTGAAGGGCCCTTACGGAACACTGGTCTCCTGCAGCTGGCCACTAAAGAAGTTGGGCTTGCCCTTCGCCTGCAGTATCGCGTGCACCACGAACTCGAGCGCCACGAAGAAGACGCCGCCCATGATGAGCGGCGGCAGCTCGCGCGTATCGCGCCCATACAGGTGCAGCGCCCAGCGGGCGAGCACGTAGCACCAGAGCCCGCCCGCGAACCACCCCAGCACCCGGACCATCTTGCCGGCGCCGGTGTCGATCCCCGGCAGGCGGAGCAATGCGGACTCGACGAGATGGCCGACGTACGTGAAGCAGAACGCCACCGTGAAGGCGTCGAGCAGATCCCATTGCAGCTCGCCGTGCTTCGGCATCGCCGCATAGACCGGCGCGGCGAGCAGCAGAGCGAGCAGCGTGTTACGGGTGAGGGCTTTCATTGAGATGCACCTCCAGCCAGTCGAGGACGGTGCCCCACCAGATGCGGCGGTTGCGCGGCCGCAGCACCCAGTGCCCTTCGTCGGGAAAGTACAGGAATTTGGCGTCGACTCCCATGCGCTTCGCGGCCGTGAACGCCTGATAGCCTTCTGACAAGTCCACGCGATAGTCGAGCTGCGAATGCACGATCAGCATCGGCGTCTTCCAGTTGCCGACGAAATTCGACGGCGACCATTTCTCGTAGAGGGCGCGGTTCGTATACACCGGACCGCCGAACTCCCAGTCGGTGAACCACAGCTCTTCCGTCGACCCCGCCATGCTCGCGGTATTGAACACGCCGTCGTGATCCACGAGGACCTTGAAGCGGTTGGTGTGGCCCGCGAGCCAGTAGATCATGTAGCCGCCGTACGATGCCCCGGCCGCGCCCATGCGTGTTGAATCGACGTAGGGCAGCCGAGCGACCGCGTCCACGCCTTTCATCACGTCTTCGTACGGATAGTCGCCCCAGTGTTTCGAGATGGCGTCGGTGAACTTCTGGCCATAGCCCGTCGAGCCGTGGAAGTTGACCTCCGCCACGACAAAGCCGCGCGATGCGAACATCTGATTGTTCCAGCGCGGCCCCCAGCTGTCGGTCCAGGCGCCCTGCGGTCCGCCGTGGATCAGGTAAATCAGCGGGTACTTCTTCGCGGGATCGAAGCCGGGCGGCTTCTGCAGCCAGCCGAACACCGAATCCCCCATCGCGCCGACGAAGCCGAACTCCTCGAGCGGCGGGAGATCGAGTGCGGCCAGCGCGGAGTCGTTGTGATGCGTGAGCGCCTTGCCGTTTACCCACACTTCTGCCGGTTGGCTGTTGGTCTGATGCAGGTACACGAGCGTGCGGTTGTCGGGGGCGACCTGGACGCCGGTGTTCACGCCGCCCGTGATGACGCGTGTGCGCTTGAACCCGGGGATATCGATGCGGTAGATGTTGTCGCGCCCGCGCTCCTCGACGACGGCGTACACGCATTTCGAATTCGGGCACCAGGTGTAGGACCCGACGGACAGATTCCACCCCGCCGTCGCTTCGACGGGCGGACCCTTGCCCGTGCCGCGGTCGGCGACCATCAAACGCAGGCGATCGGCCTCGAACCCGGCGCGCTCCATCGAGAGATAGGACGTCCAACGGTTGTCTGGCGAAAAGCGCGGTGTGTTGTCGGCACCGGGGTTCGTCGTGATCTGCCGCAGCACGGGGCCGTCGACGGCATAGATGTCGACGTTGGTGTTGTCCGCCACGGTCGAATCGTGGTGGATCGCCACCACGATATCCTTGCCGTCGGGCGAGATCGCCACGTCCCCGTCCCCACTGGTCGCGATCGTCGGGATGTCGTAATCGAACGGCGTGAGATCCGTCCCCTTGCCTGTTGCGAAATCGACGCGGAACAGATGCTGCCGCTGGCCCGCCCGGAATTCATTCCAATGGCGCCACATCAATCCGGTCCAGATTCGCGCGTCGGTCGGATAGCTCCCGTTGCGCTGATCGATCTCCTGGGTGACCGGCCACTTGATATCGCTCGTCACGATGAGTCCCGACCCGTCCGGCAGCCACACCGGATCGGCCGCGCCATCGGCCAGGTGCGACACTTTGCGCGCGTCGCCACCGGCGGCCGGCACCGCCCACACCTGCGCGCCCGAGTCGCGCGTCGAGATGAACGCGAGCGTCTTGCCGTCTGGCGACCAGCGCGGCTGCCGGTCCGATCCCGGACCGTTCGTGAGCTGGCGCGACTGGCCGGTGGTCACGCTCGCGAGCCAGACGCGTGAGACGTTGCGGTTGTCCTGGAGCGAGGGAATCGAAACGGTATACGCCACCCACTTGCCGTCGGGCGACAGCTGGGGATCGCTGACCGACTTCAGGGTGATGAAGTCTTCGAACTTGATCGCGCGCCGTTGCGCGAGGAGCGAGCCCGGACAGAGCAGCACACACAGCAGCCAGAACTTGCGCATTAGAACTCCGGGTGAGTCATGATCGCGCGCACGAGCTCGTCGAACGGCTGCGAGTCCGGCGTCACATTGCCGGCGGGGTCGGTATGCACGTTCCAGGATGCGAGCTCGTTGAGCGCCGTCGCCTCTTCATACGTCAGGTGGAGCACGTGACCGTTGGCGTGTTTGCTCGCCTTGTCGAGGACCTTCTTGAGCACGTCCGGCAAATGTTTCGCATTCCGCACCGCCGCGTACTGTTCGCTGGTCACCGTGAGATCCATGCGCTAATCTTGGGTCCATCGCAGGTCACTCGCAACCTTCTGGGCCTCAAGGCACACATGCCACGCACCGCATTCCTCTCGACGGGCTTCCACGTCCCGTCGCGTCGCGTCACGAACGACGATCTCGCGCAGATGATGGACACGTCGGACGAATGGATCGTGCAGCGCAGCGGCATCAAGACGCGCTACTGGGTGGAGGCGGGCGACACGGGCGTGGGACTCGCGCGCGAGGCCGCGAAGAAAGCGATCGCCAAGGCCGGCCTCACGCCGCAAGACATCGACTGCATCGTGTACTGCACCTGCACGCCCGACCATTTCGAGCCCGGCAATGGCGTCTTCCTGCAACGCGAGCTCGGCCTCACCGACATCCCCGCCGTGGACGTGCGCAATCAATGCAGCGGATTCATCTACGGGCTCTCGATCGCCGACGCGTGGATCAAGACCGGCCAATACCGGCACATCCTGCTGGTCGGGGCCGAGGTCCACTCGCGCGGGCTCGACAAGACGACGCGAGGCCGCGACACCGCCGTGTTGTTCGGCGACGGCGCCGGAGCTGCCGTGCTCGGACCGGTCGAGGATGACGGACGCGGCGTGCTCTCGACGCACATCTTTGCCGACGGTCGCTTCGCCGAGAAGCTCTGGGTGGATGGGCCGGGTCTCGCGCACGATCCGTTCGTGAGCGTCGCGATGCTGGAGCAGGGCATGCATCGCCCGGTGATGGAAGGACGCGAGGTCTTCAAGTTCGCGTCCACCAAGATGCCGGAATCGGTCGCGATCGCACTCAGGTCCAACCATCTGACGCCCGCCGACGTCGACCTGCTGGTGCCGCACCAGGCCAACCTGCGCATCATCGAAATGGTCCAGAAGGCCGCCGGCCTGCGCGATGATCAGGTCTACGCCAACATCCAGAAGTATGGGAACACGACCGCCGCCTCCATCCCGATCGCGCTCGACGAAGCGCTGGCCGAGGGGCGGCTGCACCGGGGCGACATGCTCGTGCTCACGGCCTTCGGCTCCGGCTTTACGTGGGGGAGCGCGGCGATTCGCTGGTAGGGCATGCCGACGATCTACCCGCTGGCCAAACCCTAAACCGGAGAGTCTATGCGTTGGGGAGTTGCCGCCGCCATTCTGACGATCGCCGCGCCGCTGCAGGCGCAAACCGCGGTCACCGGCATCGTGTACTCGCAATTCGTCTACCAGCTGGCCGACACGGCGAATCACACGAACGGCTTTGACGTGACACGCGCGTACGTCAACGTCGTCAGCAAGTTCACCGGCGGCATCGCGACGCGTGTGACGGCGGACATTTATCGCCAGATCGGCGACAATTCACTGCGCTACCGGCTGAAGTACGCGTACGTGGCGTACACGCCCGGGACCAGCCCGCTCACGTTCAAGCTCGGCGCCACGCAGACGCCGTGGCTCGACTGGGAAGAGGCGCTGTGGGACTACCGCATGCAAGGCACCGTCGCGCTCGATCGCAACGGCTATCTCTCGTCGTCCGACATCGGCTTCGGGATCGACGGCAAATGGAGCGGCGATCGCGTGAACGGCGCCGTGATCTTCATGAATGGCGAGAACTACAACGGCGGTACCGGTGACCAGCGCAAAGACATCGCCGCGCGGATCTCAGTGCGCCTGAGGCCGACCAACGATTCGAGTCGCGTTGGCGGGCTGCGGCTGACGGGATACGGTCATTACGGCAAGCCGACGGGCGGCGGCGTCCGCGATCGCGCGATCGGCATGCTGTCGTATCGCGCGCGCGAGCTGACACTTGCGGCCGAATACGCGATCACGCGCGACAGCAGCACGGCCACGCCCGTGGCGCTGCTCAAAGGCAGCGTGCTCAGCGTCTACGGCGTCTATCACGTCGCGAAGTCCAACGTGGCGCTGATCGGCCGCGTCGACGCCGTCGATCCGAACACCGGCGCCGCGGGCGACCGGCTGACACGCGTCATCGGCGGCGTGTCGTACCAGCTCAGCCCGAACGTCCGCCTGCTCGGTGATTGGGATCATTTGTCGTATCAGAGCACCCCGACGCCCGCGCAGGAGGCGGTGCGCTCGCAGGCCCTGTTCCAGGCGCAGTTCAGCTTTTGAGCGGCGCCGGTCAGCGCAGGTCTTTCAGCTCCCTGAGCTCGCGTGCTGCTCCGTCGGCGAGCGGCGTGCCGCGATAGCGCGCCGCGAATCGCGCCAGCTCCACCTTTAGCCGATCGGTCCGACCCATCTTGCGGTACAGGTCGATCAGGCCGTTCGCCGCGCGCATCAGCTCCCGGCCGGTAGCGGGCGGCTGCGCGGCGCGGATCTCGAGGTAAAGGCGCTCGGCTTCGTCGTAGGCTTTGAGCTGGGTTTCGAGCAAGTGCGCAAGGCGGAGCCGACCCTCGTGATCGTCCGGCTCGATTCGCAAGTGGTCGCGAAAATAGTCGGCGGCCTCGGCATACTTCCCCTGCACGATCAGCACGTCCTGGCGCGGGTACGTGCGCGGCGGCGCGATATCGCCGACCGCAAAGACGGTTTTCACGAACCCGACCGATGCGGCGTTGACCGCCCGATGGATCACGAAGATCCCTACGACGGTCAGTGGTACGTTGAGAATGGTGAGCACGACCTCCAAGCCGCCGGAGATCCAGCCCTTCATGTGCAGGAAGTACCACAGCGCCGACAGCATGGTGAAGCAGGCGGGACCGAAGTACACGGCGACCTTCATGAGGTGCGCCCGATCCGCGGCATCGATATCGCGCAAACGGGGGCCGAGTGCCGTCATGAAACGCGAGATTGCGCCTGAAACGCCCCATCCGCAAGTTGCGTACAGGCGTACTCACGAGGAGACAACATGTTCGCCACTTTGGGACTGATCCTGGCCGGTACGGCATTGGTCGGGGGGTACGTCATCACGAAAAACTTCGTGCGCCGGCGGCTGCGCTACGTCGATGCGGTACGGCGACCCGGTGCACCGCTCGTCGCCGGCGCCGTTGCCGCAGCCGCACTGCTGCCGGTCACGATCCTGCCTGCTGTCGGTTTGGGGACGATGCTCGCGCTGGGTGTTGGCGTCGCGGGTGGCGTCGCCAGCGGGCGCAACGCTCCCCCACCGCCGCCCGACTAGCCGACCTTCAACGCCGCCGTCACCTCGGCGATCTCCGGCCGGCCGGCGACGACCCGTAACGCGCGCACGGCCTCGCGCGCGAACGTCGTCCCCGCTCCCTTTTCCACTTCTTCGAGCGCGTGCCAGCGCGTGAACGCCGGCCGGACCGGCGTCGCGATCTGCAGGGTCTCGAACGCGTCGGCCACCGCCAGAATCTTGACCGGCAATGCCATCGGCAACGCCTCGATGTCCCAGTCGTCCCCGACAATCTCATAGTAATGCGAGTACTCGGCGATGATTTCGGCGGCGCCGCGGAGTGCACGCGCGACGGCGACGGATTCGTCCGTGACCGAGCGCGACAAGAGCTTGAGCAACCGTTGATCGGCCGTTCCGACCTCGTGGAGCAACGCCGCGATTCGGAGATTCTCGAGATCGATTTCGGGAAGCTTGAGCTCTACGCCCATGTCCGCCGCGAGCTGCGCCACGCGGGTCGAATGGCCTTCCTGGTGCCGCTCCGCCGATTCGATGTGGAAGGTCAGGACTTCGAGCGTCGCGAGGTATGCGTTCTTGAGATCGGCGAGCCGGGCGGCGCGCTGCTCCGCGAGCCCACCCACCACATAACCGGTGAGGATGAGGAAACCGGCCCAGGGGATGAGCGTCATCATCGCGTCTTGGGTCAGCCCGGCGTCCATGCCGAGTCCCTGCGTCGCTTGAATGAACAAGGTGAACGAGGCGATAAAGAGGCCCGACACGACGGCAAACCGACGACCGCCATAAAAACCCGCGACGATCACCGGCAAATAGTAGAAGCTGAGGAACGCGAACTTCTGGTCGATCAGGGAATTGATGACCAACAGGGACGCGACCAGGAGGACGACCAGGAGGCGCTCGAAGTTCTTGAATAAGAACTGCTTCGTCCGTTCCAGCGGTCGGTGGTGAGCCATAGGCCAAAGTGAGATGCGCGTGGGCAATCTGCAAGTGAGACTGGTCACAATCGAGGAGGGTTGAGCACAAACCAGGGTCCGGCACGGAATTCGCCCTAGGGATTTCCCGGGGTGGGGTCGAGGCTCGTAGCGTCCTGGGAGTCTCCCCCTCCCCACCTGCGGGTGGCTATTAAGTTGGGGCGCCACTCACCCGGGATCTCTCATGCTTCTCCTCGCCGCCCTGCTGCAAGACGAAGACGTGACCGCCCCGTTCGGATCGTTCATGGAAGCAATGCCGCACTGGGCATTCATCATCATTCATAGTGTGCTGATCATCGTCGCGTTCGTGCTGGCTCGGAAGACGAAGCTCAACGGCTTCCTGTGGTTCATCCTCGCTGAGTTGTCCTACATCACGTACCACCTGCATCTGACGCACTTTCTGTTCGCGCACATCATCGCCGAGGTGTGTGACGTGCTATCTCTCGTCGTGATCGCGGTCGGGCTCAGTCAGCGCGTCCTGGTCACCAGCTCGCCGGTCGTAGCCGGGACAGGCCAGCACCGGTAACGGCGGATACCGTACGAACCGGGGGTCCGTGTCCGCGCGCAGGCAGCGATAGAACACGGATCCCCGCTTGTTTCCGGCGGTTCGCACCCAACGGCAGGTCGCGCAGAGCCCTACCTGGCGGTCGTTCATTAGGCTGGACCACAAGCTAGTTATATCTTGGACCCCGTGAGCCAGGTCGACGACTTCGGGCTGCCTCCCGGAGTACGGGACGAGTACCTGCAAGGGGCTCGCGACCAGCTGGGAGCGATCGCCGAGGTCGCCGAGCGGCTGATTGCGGCGGGCGACGACGCGGCCGCCATCGAGGAGCTACGCCGGGACGCGCACCGCCTCCGCGGCTCGGCCGGATCGTTCGGTTTCCCGCAGGCGTCGATCGTCGCGGCCGAGCTCGAGGAGGCGGTCAAGGACTGGCTCGAACATCCGCAGAACGGGGCGGCGAATCGTGGACAGCAGGCACGCGCATTTGTCCGGCGGCTGGCCGCGGCCCTATTCACGAAACAGGCGGCCCTCGCGCCGGAGCCCTCACCGGCGCCGCCCGCCCCTTCCCCGACCTCCACCGCCCTGCACCAACCTCCAGCACCTTCGGCAGCGCCGGACTCGGATATCCCCGAAGTCATCGTGGTCGAGGACGATCCCGCGCTTGCGGAGCTGCTCACGTTCGGCCTCGAAGCGCGCGGGTATCGCTATCGCGCCTTTCGGAACGGCCGCGAAGCGTTGGACGTGTTGCTCAACCTCGAGACCCACGACCAGTCGCCGCTCCTGCTGCTCGACGTCGATCTCCCCGCGCTCGACGGCTATTCGATCTTCGACACACTGCAACGTGAACGCCCGGGCAAGTATCGCGTGGTCTTCACAACGGTCCACGGCAGCGAGACCGAGCAACTCCGTGGCCTGGAAGCCGGCGCGATCGATTACATGGTCAAGCCGATGAGCCTGCGCGTCGCCCTCGAGAAGATCCGGCGCTGGGTGGGACGATGAGCTCGCGTCAGTTCCTGTTGATCGTCGCGATCGTGCAGGGCAGCCTGCTCGCCGCTCTCGTGGTCCTGATCGTCTTGAATCGCTGGTTTCGCGTCAGGCGCAGCACGCGATTGACCCCGCGGCGGGCGGCGCTGGATGTCGCGATGCGCGAATGGGCGGCCGGTGGCGCGACACTCGCGGCCGTGCTCGCCGCCCTCGCGCGCCTGCCCACGACGCTGGCCATCGACGCGATCGTCAAATGGTCCGCCCGCGTTCCGGGCGAGCGCTGGCGTGAGCTCGCGGTCGCGCTGCAGGATCACTGGTGGGCAAAGGTCGTGCGCGCGAACAGCGCGTCCGCCCGCTGGTGGAAGCGCCTCGAGTGCGCGCGGTTCCTGAGCGTCGCCGCCGTTCCCGACGATGCGGACCGCTTGCTGCGACTGATCAACGACCCGCACGCTGCCGTGCACATCGCCGCGGTGACGTGCCTCGAGCGAATCGACAGTCCCAAACTCACACTCGCCGCGCTCGACCGGCTGCCGCGGCTGGCTCCGACGGTACAGGCCTACTACGCCGCCATGCTGCTCCGGTCGCGCCCTGTCGTGGTCGAGAATCTTCAGAAGCGTCTCAAGGCCGTCGACGATCCAGCCCTACCGCGTCTCGCCGAATTCGCGGCGCGGCTCGGCGAGCCCGCGCTGCGGGAGCGGCTGACCGCCTTGGCCGACCACGCCGACCCCGAAGTCCGCGTCCAATCGGCGCGCGCGCTCGGCAGCTATCCCCATCGCGAGTCGGTGGCGGCACTCAAGCGGCTGGTCGTCGATACTGAGTGGGCTGTGCGTGCCCAGGCGGCGCGATCGCTCGGCATGATCGCCGACGTGAGCACGCTGCCGCTCGTCAAAGGCGCGTTGCGCGACGGCGTCTGGTGGGTTCGGCTGCGTGCCGCGCTGGCACTGATGCGGTACGCGGGCGCCGGCCGCAACATCTTGCTCGAGGCCGAAATCGGCGCCGATCCCTTCGCGCGCGCGATGGCCAAGATGGTGCTCGGCCTGCCGCCGCAGGCCCTGGCGGAGTTCTCCGCATGAGTATCGTGACGCGGCTGGTCACGACCACCGATCTCACGATTCTCGTCTACTTCCTGGTCCTCAATTCGTTCTACGCCGTGCTCCTCATCCTCTCGATCCCGGAGATCTGGGAGCAGACCCGCCTCGCGGAGGACGAGGACTTCCAGCGTCTGATGCAGAGCGATGCGCTGCCGCCGATCACGGTGCTCATGCCCGCCTACAACGAGAGCGCGACGATCGAAGCGAGTGTGACGGCCATCCTGACGCTCGAGTATCGCAACTACGAGGTCGTGGTCGTCAACGACGGCTCGCGCGACGACACGCTGGAACGGCTGCGCCAGGCGTTCGACCTGTACGAAATCCCGCGCGTATACCCCGAGGTGATCGCGACGCAGCCGCTGCGCGCGCTGTATCGATCGCGAACGCGCTCACGGCTGCTCGTGCTCGACAAGGAAAACGGCGGCAAGGCCGATTCGTTGAACGCCGCCATCAACGCGTCGCGCTTTCCGCTGGTGATCGCGATCGACGCCGACACGCTGATCGAGCCGGACGCGCTGCTGCGCCTCACGCGTCCCTTCCTGCTCGGACGCGAGATCGCCGCGGTGGGCGGCACGGTCCGCGTGGCGAACGACTGCACCGTGAAGGACGGCCGCGTGACGGACGCCCGCGTTGCGGGCCGTCTCTTGCCGGGGATTCAGGTCGTCGAATACCTGCGCGCGTTTCTCTTCGGGCGTCTCGGCTGGAATCGGCTGGGCGGGAATCTCATCATCTCCGGCGCATTCGGCCTGTTTCGCAAGGAATGGGTCCTCGCCGTCGACGGGTATCGCACCAGCAGCATCGTCGAAGACCTGGATCTCGTCGTGCGGATGCACCGCTATCTGCGGAGCCACAAGATCCGCTACGAGATGCCGTTCATCCCTGATCCGGTCGCCTGGACCGAGGTGCCGGAGTCGATGAAGGTCCTCTCGCGTCAGCGCGAGCGCTGGCACCGCGGTCTCATCTCGGCGATGTGGCAGTACAAGGGAATGCTGTTCAATCCGCGCTACGGTCGTGTGGGACTCGTCGCGATGCCGTTCTACACGTTCGGCGAGCTCCTCGCTCCAGTCGTCGAGCTGCTCGGCTATCTGATCACAGCGCTTGGTGTCGGATTCGGACTCGTCAACGTGTCGTTCGCCTTCCTGTTCATGCTGGTCGCCTGGGGGTACGGCATGCTGCTGTCGATCTGGGCGGTCGTGCTGGAAGAAGTGAGCTTTCGCCGTTACCGTCGTTTTGCGGATCTCTTTCGGCTCCTGCTCTTCGCATCGCTCGAGAACTTCGGCTACCGGCAGTGCACCGTGTGGTGGCGCCTCAAGGCGTTCGCGAACGCCTGGAAGGGCGTCCACGTATGGGGCGACATGACGCGCAAAGGATTCGGCAAGCCGAGTGTGGCCGCGTTACTCGCGCTGTGCATCGCCGCACCGTGTCTGGGCCAGCAGGCGCGACTCGGCAGCTGGGGCTCGTACGAGGCGGTGACGGCGAGTCAGGATTGGTCTTCGGCCGGCGTGCAGCTCAGCATAACCGGCGCGCGCGGCCACGGCGGCTGGGTCGCGGGCGAAGTCCTCGGACGTTTCGGCGAAACCGATTTCACGGGCCGCATCGGCGGCGTCGTGCACCCGTCGCCGCGAACCTGGCTCACCGTGGAGTCCGGCACCGCTCATCGACCGATGTTCATGCCGAAGAACACTTGGGAGGCGGACGCCACGGCGCTCGTCGCGATTCACGCCTCGGCCGGCGTCGGCTATCGCCGCTGGAACTACAGCGCCGGACCGGTCGACATCGTCATTCCTCACCTGACGATCGAAGCGAGTCGCCTGTCGTGGAACACGCGTGTGTTCGTCTCGAGAAATCCTTCGCACCGCACCGATACCGCGGTCTCGTTACGGGTGAGCCGTGCGATGACGCGGCGCACGACCGTGGCCGTATTTGGCGCGGCCGGCCGCGAGAGCTACCTCGTCGCGCCCGGCGGCCCGGTGCAGTCGCTGAAGACGGTCACGGGTGGTGTGGGTTGGCGCTACAACACCGCCGGCGGCATGACGGTGCGCCTCGACCTCACCGCGATTCACTCTCGACCAGTCCTCTCACGCACCGGCATTGCCCTGGGTGTGGAACGCGCGCTGTAACAGGCACGTGACGCGTCTCACGCTCGTGCGGTCCCACAACAGTATCAGTTAACGCATCTATCCCGCTCGCGTCTGACCAGGACTTACAAACCTTTGCGAGGATCGACCATGAAGCACGGCACATTCGTCGCCGCGTTGCTCGCCCTGGCAGTCGTCGTACCGGCCGCCGTCAGCGCGCAGCAGCCCAGCGATAGCTCACGTGACAAACGCGACGTGCGCAGAGATCACCGCGAGGTGCGGCAGGATCGGCGCGAAGCGCGCGGCGATCGTCGCGACATCCGGCAGGATCGGCACGAGCGGCGTCAGGACATCAGGTCGGGAGATTCCACGGCGGTGCGGCAGGACAGCCGCGACATCCGGCAGGATCGGCGCGACGTGCGCCGCGATCGTCGCGATCGCCGCGGCGACCGTCGTGACCTCAGACAGGACCGGCGCGATCTTCATCAGGACCGTCACGACAGCTCGAGCAGCGCCCCCAAACCGTAGTCAGGGTCGAGTCGTCCGCCGGGGAGCTGGGCTGGTGCTCGCACCACTCAGCTCTCTGGCGACGCGATCGGCGTCCCGCATCACCCGCAGCATGTTGAGCCCCGCAACCTTCTTCACGTCCGCCGTCGTCCAGCCGCGCCGCAATAACTCGGCGATCAGATCCGGGAACTTCGAGACGTCCTCGAGCCCGACCGGCACGTCCGTGATGCCGTCGAAATCGGAGCCGATGCCCACGCAATCGACGCCGGCGAGCTGCCGGACGTGTTCGATGTGATCGGCCACCTGCTGGAGTGTGGCGCGCGGCGCGCGGGCATCCCAGGCCTTCGTCGAATCGGCTCGGGTGGCAGAATCGGCTCCCGCGGCGCGTAGCGCATCCAGCTTTGCCGACTCGCTGTCGCCGTAGACGCGGGCCGCCTCGGAGACGAATCCCGGATTGAAGTTGACCATTACGATCCCGCGATTCACCGCGACCAGCTTCAAGATCGAGTCGGGAACGTCGCGCGGGTGATTCGTCAGCGCCCGGGCGGACGAATGCGAGAAAATCACCGGCGCTTTCGTCGTGTGCAGCGCGTCCGACATCGTGGCGTCGTTCACGTGCGACAAATCCACCAGCATGCCGAGCCGGTTCATCTCGAGCACGACCTGCTTGCCGAAATCCGAGAGACCGCGCCGCGCCGTATCGGTGGACGCCGTGGCCCACTCGAGACTGCGCCAGTGCGTGAGCGTCATGTAGCGCACGCCCAGCCTCGAGAACATCCGGAGCGCACCGAGCGAGTTTTCGATTGCGTGACCGCCCTCGATGCCGATCAGACAGGACACCTTGCCCGCCGCGAAATTGCGCTCGATGTCGGCGGCCGTGTACGCCATCGCCAGACTGCGCGGATATTTCGCGCAGAGCTGCCGCGCGAGATCCACCTGCTCGAGCGCGTAGACCGCCGGATGAGAACCCGAGTCCATCGTCGTGACCGGCACGTAGGCCGCCCAAAACTGCGCGCCCACGCGCCCCGATTTCAGCCGCGGGATGTCGGTCATCAGCTTCGGTTGATTCACAGCAAAGTCCACTGAATCGAGACCACCGCGGCCGCGAATCGCGTCCGGGATGTCGTTGTGACCGTCGATGAGCGGGACTGTGCGCAGGATGCGGATAGCCTCGGCCGGGTAATCTTGGGCGGTTAGGCCGTTGGGCGGTTGAGCGGTCAGCAGAATCAGCACGCCGAGAGTTCGAACCGCCGAATCGCCGAATCGCCCAACCGCCCAGTTCATAGCCCAAAAGCTAGATTACGTCGTGCCCACGAGCAACGAATCGAAGATCAAGATCGCGCTCAGCGTGAACGGCGAGGCGGCGGAAGTCGCGTTCGCGCCCCACAAGACGCTCCTCGAGGTGTTACGCGAGGATCTCGGCCTGACCGGCACGAAGCACGGCTGCGAACTCGGCGAATGCGGGACCTGC
>DATDEZ010000109.1:0-2961 GCA_036522875.1 Gemmatimonadales bacterium
GCTCGCTGCGGCGCTCGCCAAGCTCTACGGGCTGAAAGAGCGCCTGCTGCAGGACCGCGCCGCGCTGGATGACTTGAATGAGTCCATTGGAGAGATCGAAGAAGTCGGCGACGTCATCCACCGCGTCGCGCAGATGCTCCATCCCTCGCGGCTCGATCAGGGCGGCCTGGTGGACACGTTGCGCTGGTACGTGAACGCGCTGTCCGGCCAGCTCGGCCTCGCGGTCGATGTCGAGCTGCCCGAAACACCCATGCACATCCCGAAGGAAGCGGAGATCGTGTTGTTCCGCCTGGTTCAAGAGTGCCTGAGCGCGGTGGCCGGCCCGAACGGCGCCCGCGCGGCGCACGTGCATCTCACGACGGACGGCGTCGCCTCCATCGAAATCCGGATCGAGGGAGGACCGATGAGCCCCAGTCGCGAAACTCCGCATCGGCGCCGGAGCGATATCGGGTCCGGGTTTGCCGGCACGCGCGAGCGGCTGCGGCGACTCGGCGGGACACTGAAAGTGAGCTCGGGTGGCACAACGTCGATCGTGCAAGCCTCGGTGCCCATCGACCGCTAAGCGCCCCAAACGTCATAACTCCGTTTTGCACCGCAGCACAACATCAACGACTTCGCACCCCACTACCGTTGCGCGGGACAGGTGATAGTGTTGCTGCGGACTCGACACGCAACGTCTAGGCGCCCAGATGAATCTTTATGCTCTCTCCCTTGCCATAGGGGCCGTCGGTTTTCTCGCGATGGCGCTCAGCGGTCTCGGCCGCCACGGTCACGCGCACGCGCGTGGTCCGGCCCACGGGCACGCGCATGGAGGTGTGCGCCATGGCCGAGCGCCGGGGCATTCGCAGACGCACGGTAGCGCCCGCGCGAACGTGTCGTCATGGCTCTGGAGCCTCACGTCGCCGCGCGTGCTGTTCAGTCTCCTGATCGGCTTCGGCGCGACAGGGATGGTGGTCCGCACTGCGCTGGGGCGATCGCTCACCCTCGCGGCGGCGGTCGCCGGTGGGTTGCTCTTCGAGCAGCTATTCGTCGGGCCGGTATGGAATTTCATGATGCGATTCGCGTCGGCGCCGGCGCTCACGCTCGAGAGTGTGCTCGAAGACGAGGTGCAGGCGGTGACGGGATTCGACGCGGAGGGCCACGGCCTGGTGACCGTGGAGGTGGACGGTCAGGTCGTGCAGGTTCTGGCGACGCTGCGATCCGAAGACCGCGCCGCCGGCGTGCGGGTGCGCGCGGGCGACCGGCTGCGGGTCGAGGAAGTCGATGATCGTCGCAATCGGTGTGTCGTTTCTCCTTTGACGTGAGGTGGCTATGCCCCAATGGGTCCTGGTAGTCGCGATTCCGGCCGCGGTGCTCCTGCTCGTCCCGATCATCGTCGCGGGGTTCCTGCGCGACGTGGACGCGGGCACGATCCGGATGGTCAGCTGGCTCAACGGCTCGACCGTGATCTATCGCGGCCCGGGAAAGTCGAAGGAGATCCCCTTGCTCACGACCGGCACCACGCTGTCGAGCAAGGTGATCAACGTCGACCTCGACATCACCGATCAGACCGCGGACCTCGACGAGTCGAGCACGCCTCGACCCATCAAGGTCCGGGTGCTGGCGAGCGCCATCGTGTCGGTCGGCGATTCGGATACGATGATCAAGACCGCGGCGAATCGCTTTTTCTCGAAGCTGGAGGTCGAGCAGCTCAACACGCTCACCGATCTGCTGACGAGCTCGGGCCGGCGCGCGATCAACCTGCTCACGCACGACCAGCTCTTCTCGGCCAAGTCGGCCGGGCACCCGCAGCGGACGAACCTGCCCGCGGTGCAGTCGACCGCGCTGGCCGAGGCCGAAGACGAAGACGATCCGCTGGCGATCATCATTCGCAAGGCCTGCTCGCGCGAGCTGACCGACCTCGGCCTGGTGTTCAATTCGCTGAACATCAAGGTCGTGCAGTCCGAAGTGGCGGATGCGCGGCGGCGGCAGTCCGCGGCCGAGGCGCAGGCCAATGCCGATATCGTGTCGGCGCAGCAATCGCGCCGCTCGAAAGAGGCGCAGCTCGAAGCTGAGCGGGCGATTTCGGACAAACAGCGCGAGCTCGAGCAGACGAAAGCGGCGAACGCGGCGCTGATCGCGCAGGCGGAGGCAAAACGGCAGGAAGCGATGGGGGTCCAGCGTGAGGCCGAGCTCGACGCGACGCAGGTCGCGCAGGCCAAGGCCGATGCCGAGAAGGTCCGCATCGAGGTCGAGGCCAAGGCGAAGGCTGAGGCGATGCGGATCACGGCGATCGCGCAGGCGACGGCCGAGAGCATCCGGCAGGTCAACGAGGCGATCAAGGCCGGCGGCGACGCCTACTTCCGCTATCGGCAGATCGAGCTGTTGCCCCAGATCGCGCCGATCATCGCGGAGGGACTGGCCGACGCGAAGTTGATCACGATCTCGGGCACCGGCTCGGGGGCGCCGGAGACGACCGCGCAGAATATCGCGGCGGTGATTCAAACGGCGCTCGCGGCGCAGCTGGTGACGCGCGGTGGCGTGCTGGACGCCGCGCCGGGAAATGGCGGCGAAACGTCACGGATTGCGGGAGTGCCGACGACTGCGGCGGCGAAGCGCTAGCGCCGTCAGGGGCATGACGCCCTATGATAGAAAGCGGCGCCGTTGGTCCGGCGTCGGCACCAGGCAGTCGCGCTGCGCCAGGCGATGGCGGTGGTTCGCGACGAAGCGATAGACGGCATCGCGCACCACGCGCGGCACCAGCCAGAAGACCATCGCCAGTCGCCAGGCGCCGCCGAGGTATTCGGCGACCCGGAGTACCGCTCCCGATCGCACCAGCACTCGGCCTGGTCCGTCACCGGGCGGCTCGAACCAGACCATCGAATCGACGTGCGCGAGCTCTGGATGCTGCTCGATCACGCCGCGGCCGAACGCACTGCTGAGCGCGGCGAAGTGCAATTCGCCGGCCGGGTCGCGCTCCAG
>DATDEZ010000110.1:0-13740 GCA_036522875.1 Gemmatimonadales bacterium
GAACGCGCTGCGCAATCACAGGATCCCGAATGCGCCCGAGCCGGGGATGGTCGGGATTGCCGGTGGCGCGCCGGGACTCAACGCGACGGTGGATGGCGATCTGCCGGGCGGTTACGACGTGATCGTGCTCGCGAACCTCGATCCGCCGGCCGCCGAGCGGGTCGCGCGCGTCATTCGGACGGCCCTGGGTGGGCAGTAGCGTTAGTGCGGGCCGGGCGACCCGGCGCTACGCGCGGCTCCCCGCACCACCTCGACACGGAGCTCGACCCATCCGTCGACCTGCTGATATGCGACGCGCAGCCTGTGCGTCCCGGCACTGAGCGCGGCATAATCGACCTGCGACTCGTGCGGCGTCCAATCGTCGATGGCGAGCGAGTCGTCGATCCACACTCTGATCGCATCGTCGCTGATTGTGCGTACGGAATAGACACCGGGCGGCACCGTGACCGTCCCCGTCGCATCGACTGACCAATGCTCCGCCGGGAAAAACGCGAGGGTCTTGGGCGGCCGGTACCACATTAGATCGAGCCGCGGGAAGAGCCGCGTCACGGAATCGCTGGACAGTCTGACGGTCCAATCGATGCGCGGCTCGAACCGCCCGTAGGAAAACTTCCGTCCCCCAGACTCGATTGTCACCTCCCAATCATCACCTGCTGGAGTGACGGTCACCGGCTCACCGATCTTGCCGCGCTCCGGCGTTACGCGCGCCACACCGCGTCGCGCCACCGCCCGCCACGAGCCTCGAGGGCCGAGCGTCGCGAGGCGAAGCGGAACGGCGCGCGTCGAGTCGAGCGGCCAGAGCTTCGGCGATTTCCAATCGTATGGGCCCCATTCATCCACGATGATCGCCGCGCGATCGCGCAGCGCGAGTGGCGAAGTGGGGCGAGCCAAGACGCCGCCGGCGAGTTGAGGCGGAGGCGAGAACGGCGGTGGCAACTGACCGGCAGAATCGGTGCCGCTCGTATTCCTGATTTTGAGAACCGTCGTGTTGCCCACGTATTCATTGCCACCGATGACGTAGTCTCGGCTGCGCGTATCGTGATGTTTGGGGTAGCCCCAGTCGGATGGCGCAATCGAGTCGGCCCAGAGACTGATGGCGGTCGAATCGCGATCGAAGCGATTGCCCGCGATGACGTTGTCCTGGCCGTGCTCGATCGCGACGCCGGTCCGGTTCAGAGCAAAGTCGTTGTGACTGATCTCGGTCTCGTAGCTGTAGCCGCCCCACACGCCGTACTCATTGCCCCAGGCCCGATTCGCGATGATGCGGTTGCGGCTGAACGTCGCCTCGACGCCGTTCGCCGTCGAATAGCTCACGTCGTTGTTGTAGAACAGGTTGTCGTTCGCGCCGCCCGTCCCGGAATCCATCGTTGTCTGGCCGGCCCACAGAAAGATCCCGTCGCCGCCGTGGGTCATGGAATTCGCGAGCACGAGGTTGCTGTCGCTCTGCTCAAAGAGCAGCAGGTCCGCCGAGTCCTGGCCACGCGTGTAGAAGCGATGACTGTAGCCGCGGACGTTGAAGTCGAGCTGATTGTGAATGATCGAATCGTGCGACGAGCGATACAGGCCGATGCCGAGCCCTGAGTTGAACGAGAAGTTGTTGTCTCGAATCATCGCGGCGGTGGTGCGCACCAGCAGCAATGCGTTCATCCCACCCACCGCCACGTTACCGCGCAGCTGCGCGCCGGTGACGTCCTCCAGATAGATCGCCGCGCCGAACCGCAGCCATTCCCGGTTCTCGTTGTGATGAAACGAGAGCCAATCGACCAGGCTCTCATGCTCCACCAGACTGAATAGACGCGGTTTCCAGTTTCGGCTGAGATCGCTGCTGTCGATCGTGAGCCCCGCGGTCTGCCGGGCGAGGATGCCGAGCTTGTAGCCGTGCACCTTCACGTGGATGATGCGAACGTTGTGGCCGCCGTCGACGACGATGGCTGTGTCGACCGCCTGATCGGGGTCGGCTGTGGAATCGACGCCTTGCAGCGTCGCGCCGGCGAAATCGACCGTGATGTTGTCGCCGCGAATCACGATCGGCGCGCCCGTGAATCGATAAACACGAGGCGCCACCCGCACCGAGCGCGTGATCACCATTCCCGGCGTCAGCACGACAGGGCCTTGCGCAAGCAGCGCCACGAGCAGCAGCATGGTGGCAACTTATGCTCGGCGCCCAGCTTCCGCTCGTCACCGCGCTGCCGTTCGTGGCGCTGCTCGTCGCCATCGCGGTGATGCCGCTGCTCGCGCCGGCGTGGTGGCACTCCAATCGCAACAAGGCCGTGATCGTCACGCTGATCTCGCTGCCGATCCTCGCGTACTTCCTGCTCGATCTGGGCGAGCCGGGACGCGAGCTGCTGCACGAGAAATTCCACGAGTACCTGAGCTTCATCGTCGTCATCGCGGCACTGTTCGTGGTGGCGGGCGGGATTCACATCCAGGGATCGCTCGCCGGAACGCCCGCCGTGAACACCAGCGTCCTCGCCATCGGCGCCGTGCTCGCCAACATCCTCGGCACCACGGGGGCGTCGGTGTTGCTGATCCGGCCCCTGCTCCGCGCCAACAAGCGGCGCAAACGCGTCGCCCATACCGTCATCTTCTTCATCTTTATAGTGGCGAACTGCGCCGGTCTCTTGACCCCCATCGGCGATCCGCCGCTGCTGCTCGGCTTCCTGAAAGGCGTCCCGTTCGATTGGACGCTCAGGCTGTGGCCGCAATGGCTGCTCATCAACGCGGCGCTGCTCTTCACTTTCTTCTGCTGGGATACCTGGGCGCTCAACAAAGACGAGGTCGAGCTGCCGGGATCCCAGCACGACGAGGTGAAAATTCACGAGCCGCTGCGCGTCCAGGGCGTGATCGAGATGCTCATCCTCGCGGCGGTAATTGTGACGATCGTGTCGGCGGGCAAGGCGGCCGCGGCCGGTCAGCCCTGGCCGCGGAACGTGCAGGAAGCGCTGATCGTGGTGCTGGCGCTCGTCGGCTACTTCGGAGGATCGCGAGACCGGCGCACCAAGAACGTCTTTACGTTCGCGCCGATCGTGGAGGTGGCAGTGCTGTTCGCCGGGATATTCATCACCATGACCCCGATGCTCGAGATCCTGAACGCCCACGCCGCGGGGCTCGGCCTCACCCGGCCGTGGCATTTCTTCTGGACCTCGGGCGCGCTCTCCAGCGTGCTGGACAACGCGCCGACCTATCTGGCCTTCGCGGCCACCGCCGCCGGGCTGCAGGGCGTCGCGCCGCACGGCGCCTATATCGGCGCGCTGGCGCTCGATCCCGGGACCGCACGGCTGCTCGCCGCGATCTCGACGGGCTCGGTCTTCATGGGCGCGAACACCTATATCGGCAATGCGCCGAATTTCATGGTGCGGGCGATCGCCGAAGAGAACGGCGTCCGCATGCCGTCGTTCTTCGGCTATATGGCGTACAGCATTGGAATTCTGCTCCCGCTATTTCTGCTGGTGTCGATAGTATTCTTCTGGTAGATGGCATTAACTCCGCTCGCCGCACAGCAACGCGCTATCGAAGCAGCGATGGGCCCGGTTCTCGTCGTCGCGGGACCGGGCGCCGGAAAGACGTTCTGCCTCATCGGCCGGATCGAGCATCTCGTCGCGAGCGGGATCGACCCACATCGCATCTGCGCCGTCACCTTCACCAACCGCGCCGCCGAGGAGATCGCGCTGCGCCTCGGCGCGCGGGCCGAGCAGATCACGCGCGGCACGATCCACGCATTCTGTCTCGCGTTGCTGCGCGAGTACGCCGAAGCCGCGGGACTCCGCAAAGGCTTTGGCGTCGCTGACGACGACTATCAGCGGGTCATTCTCAGTCGCCTGCGCGTGCCCGCCGATCGCCGCGGCCAGCTGCTCACGCTGTTCGGCCGCCACCGCTTTCAGGGCTACCGGCTGACGCCGGGCGACATCCGGCTGTTCCACGAGTACACGAGCTGGCTCGCCCATCGCAACATGGTGGACTTCGACCAGCTGATCACCAAGGCGGAGCCGCTGGTCGATCGCATCCGCGATCGCTGGGATTACGTGCTGGTCGACGAATTCCAGGACGTGAACGCCGTCCAGTACGACCTGCTCAAGAAGCTGGTCGAGCCCCACGGCAACTTCTTCGCCGTCGGCGACGACGAGCAATCGATCTTCGCCTGGACCGGCGCCGATCCGTACGTGCTGGTGCGGTTCCAGCGCGACTACGAGGTCGAGCCGATCATCCTCGACAAGAATTGCCGCTCGACGCGCCAGATCTTCGAGACGGCGCGCCGCGTGCTCGCGCAGAACCCCCAGCTCTTCACCAAGCAGCTCACGGCCGACCGCGAATCGACGCACGAGGTGCAGGCCTTCACGTTCAAGGACGAAGCGGAAGAAGCCGCGTGGCTGCTGAACGATCTGACGGCGCCCTGGGGCGAGTGCGCGATCCTGTATCGCAAGCATCGCGTGGGCGAGTACGTCGAGGGCCGCTTGCTGCGCGCCGGCATTCCCTGCCGCCTCGCGCGCGGCCGCTCGCTCATGGAAGACGAGGTCATCAAGTACGTCGTCACGGCGCTGCGAGTCGTGCGGCATCCCGACGACCCCGTCGCGCTCGAGGCATTCGCGCGCTGCGTCTTGTCCGAGCACTTCCTGCAAGAGGTCGAGGCGGCGATCGACGACTCCGCCGACTTTCTTTCGTCGGTGCGGGCACTCGCGCGCAAGCGCCCGGCCCAGGACCCCGACACGCGCAAGCTCTGGCGCCTGGTCTACCAGGTGGAGAACCTGCGTGCCCTGCCCCGTTCGCACGGCACGTTGCAGGCCGTCGTGGACGAGCTGTTGTCGCAGAGCATCGGCCCGTACCGCAACGCATTGGAGGAGCGGCACGACGAGCTGACCGACCCCGCCGCGATTCCCGAAGCCCGCCGGGTCGCCGAGCAGCTGCGGCAGGCAATCGAGAACGACGAGACGCTCACGGTCGGTAACGTCGCGCTGCGAGGGATGCTGATTGCAGCGGGAATCCGGAAGGTCGCGAGCAGTCCGGCGCACGTGAGTGCCGATCCCGTGACGCTGTTCAAAGCCCTCCAGCTCCTGCACGCTACGGAGCTGGACGCTCGCCTCGAGCGCTACGTCACCTTCGACTTCGAGACCACCGACACCGACGTGGCGACCTGCGGCGTCGTCGAAATCGGCGCGGCGCGCGTCGTCAACGGCGAGATCGTCGAGCGCTTCCACTCGCTCGTCAACCCGTACAAGCCGATCTCTGGGGGCGCGTCGAAGCTGCACGGATACACGGACGCCGATGTGCGTGATGCGCCGCCGTTCCAGGCCGTGTTCGGGGAGTTTCGCGCCTTTATCGGCTCAGACGTCCTGGTCGCCCACAACGGCCAGAAGTTCGACATCCCCGTCTTGCGCCGGCTCGCGAGCGTCGACGACCTCGTGTTCTACGACACCCTGCCGCTGGTGCGTTCGCTGTCGCAGGACAGCGCCAAGCTCGAGGACATCGCGCACCGCTGCGGCATCGACACCGGTCGTGCGCACCACGCGCTCGACGACGCCTGCACGCTGGCCCTCGTGTACCGCGAGCTCGAGGCGCAGCGCGTCGTCCGCGCACGCAAGGCCGTGCTGAACAACGTGCTCGATTATCTCGCTCTGGCGTTGGCGATCGAGCACGGCGCCCGCTCCAGCGAGCAGGAGCTGCTCTTCAACCTCGGCCGCTTCCGCGCCCTGGGGCGCTACAGCGACGCGCTCGAGTTTTACGCCGTCGGGCGCCAGCCCGGCGATCCCGACCTCGACGAGCTGATTCGCCGGCTGGGCGGGCGCTCGCTCATGAGCAAGCTGCGCGCCGAAACCGATCCGGCGCAGCGCTATCCGGCCGCCGTCGCGAGACTCGGCGCACTGATGGTCGAAGCCGGATCGCTGGAAGAGAGCATCGATCAGCTGCTCGAGCGCGTCGCGCTCTCGACCTCGGACGGCGCGGACGTCGCACCCGATCGCATCAATCTCTTGACGCTGCACTCGACCAAGGGCCTCGAGTTCGATCGCGTGTACATCGTCGGCGTCGAAGACAACGAAATTCCGGGCTTTCAGGCGGCGACGAATCACATCGCCGACGAGATCGAAGAAGCCCGTCGATTGCTGTACGTCGGGATGACGCGGGCGCGGGAGCGGCTCGTGCTCACGCGCGTCGAGCGCCGCTTCGGCCGCGACGCGGGTGGCAGCAGCCTGCTGCAGGAGATGGGACTAGAGACCGAAGCGATTAGCTTGCCATGAGCCGGTCCTTCGGCCGCTTCGTTCCCATGCTCGCGCTGTGCCTCCTCGCGAGTCTCACCTGCGGCAAGGATACGAGCGCCCCGCCGCTCCCCGACGAGCCGGGGCCGCCGACGCACATCGAAGGAGTCTGGTCGTACTACGAGGTCGTCGGAAACGCGCAGCACAACGTCAGCTGCACCAACCAGGGCACCATCACGATCGCGCGCGACAGCGCCGATCTCACCGGCACGGTGCATCAGACCGGAACCTGCATCATCAACGGGGCGTACGCCGACAACTCCGGTAGCGCTCCCATCACGGGAAACGTGGGTGCCGCGACCGTGCGGTTCGAGTTCGCCGACTGCATGTACCACGGCGACCTGTTCAACACGCCGCGCGACAGCGCCGCCGGCACCAGCAGCTGCACGGTCGGCTCCTTGGGGACCAAGATCACGCTCACGGGCACCTGGTTCGCAATCAAGGGCGTCGACGCACAGCCGCCGCAGGTCAGTGGCCAGCTCGTTCCACCTGCCGCTGCGCCGCCCGGCGACTCGATGTTCGTCCCCGGCGATACGCTTCGCCTCACCATCCACGCGTCCGACGATCACAAGCTCCATTGGGTGGGCTACCGCATCGGCGCGCCGGTGAATCTCCACGACTCGACGTTCACGACGGATACCGTGTTCGACGACACCGTTCGCGTCGCCGTCACGGGAAGCTGGGAGGGGAACACCGACGTTGTAGTGTTCGCGCGGGATGCGGCGGGCAGCGCGACCTTTTTGACCATCGGGACGATGCGCGTGCTCAACGGCATCCGCCGCCCGTATCAGACCAGCACGCTGGGTGCATACGCTGCGAACGTCGTGTACGACTCCGCGCGCAACACGCTCTATTTATACGAGCCGGATCAGGCCAGCGTCGTACCGCTCCCGCTTAACACCCTCACCCTCGGCACACCCATCGCGCTCCCCATGGCGGCGCTGGGTCTGTTGGATGCCGGCATCGACGTCGTGCCAAGCGGCGACAGCCTGATCGTGGCCATCCCCGACTCGGGGCTCGGCGTGATCAACCTGACCTCGGGAACCGCGACGCTCACCAGGGTGGATAGCCTGAACGGCGTGACGAATGTCATCGTCACGTCGAACCGTCATGCCTTCACGTTCGGATCGCGTGACTCCGCCTTCTATACGTATTTCGGCATCGTGGATCGCGCGTTGGCGACCGGCACCGACACCTTGCGGCGCGAGATCGGGATCAATGGCCATCTCAGCGCGATGACACAGATGACACGCTCGCCCGATCAATCCAAGATCTTCGTCTACTCGATCGGCGCGCCCTCGTGTGCGTACCTATACAGTGTGGCGACGGATTCCTTCGGCGCCTGTCAGTCCGTCGCGACGCCGGCCTTCACCGTCGCGAGTGCCAGTACACACGGCGACACATGGCTGTGGGGGGATCTGTTGCTGGACGATTCATTGCACGCGATCGGCGGCGCGATTCCCAACATCACGACCACTGCGTTCGCGGGCCTCTCACCCGATGGCGGCTTCGCTTACCAGCCGCGGTCGTACGGCTACGACAAGATCGCGGTGCCGTCCGGAGCCGTGGTCGAGAAAGTGCGCGTGGCGTTCCCCCATCCCCTCACCCGCGCGATCGCCCTGCCGGACGGCAGTCGGCTGCTGCTTTTCTCCAACCTGAACAGCACGCTCACCGGAGCGCAGTCCATCATTCTCGTCACCCTCAACTGAGCTACGGTCGCTGCACCTTCGGGATCGTCAGGTCGGCGCGGCTCTCCTTCGATAACGCCGTGTCGGCGCCGATCTCCGGGCCATACACGCGGCGTAGCGCATTGAGGTACTGACCCTGCAGTCCCGCCAGCGTGTGATGCTCCTGCGCGACCGCGGTGCGCAGCTCGGGATGCGTCAGGAAGTCGAACAGCACCGCGGCTTCGATCTGGGCATCGATCAGGAACGCGTGGTGCCCGATCTCGGCGAACGTGTCGTCGCGCATGCCGTAGGTGTGGTTCGCAAAGGATGAGCTCCGCACCGTAATCCCGACGCCCGGAACGTCACGACTGACCGGCCCCGTCTCTTCATAGCCCGCGGGCCGTCCTTTCTCGTCCGCCAGACCGGGCGCGCCGAGCTTCTTGGCGTACGCAAAGAAGAGCTCTTCGAGGCTGGCGACGGTCACGCCGTCGCGATACTCGCCGTAGCGGGTGACGCTCACTTCCGTGCCCGTCATTTCCGCGGCGCCCTTCGCGGCGTCATCCATCATGCGCGCGATGTGCTCGAGATACACCTCGTCGGGAAAGCGAATGAAGTAATCGACGACGGTGTGATCGGGCACGACGTTCGGCGCGATGCCGCCCTCGGGGATCACGCCCTGGACTCGGGCGTCGGGCCGCCACGTCGAGCGCAGATGATCGACCGCCGAGTAAAACTGGACCGCGGCTTCGAGCGCGTTGCGGCCGTTCCAGGCCGTGAGCTGATGCGCCGGCCGGCCGGTGAACGTGTACTTCACCGCGTCGATATCCAGGCAACAGACGCCGAAACCCGGCCGGTCGCGGCGTGTTTCGGTCGACGAGTGGCTGCGCACCAGAATGTCGGCGCCTCGGAAGACGCCCGCTTTCCAGAGCAGCGCCTTCGCCGGTGGATCGACCTCTTCTGCCGGCGTCCCGTAGACGACGACTCTCCCCGCCACGCGGGCCTGCGCCATGTATTCGGTGAGCGCGCGCGCCGCGGCGAGCACGATGGGACTCTGCGCGTTGTGCTGATCCCCATGAAAGTCACCCTGCGTGCCGCGCAGCGCGTCGTACTCGGCGATGAGGCCGAGCGTCGGCCCGTTGGCTCCGGCCGGCGAGGTCCAGCGCGCGACGAACGCCGTCGGCATGCCGGCGACGCCGGTGTCCACCTGAAAGCCGTAGGCGCGCAGCACCGCGGTGAGGGTGTCGACCGCCTGGAACTCGTGCCAGCCGACTTCCGGGTGATGACCGATCCAGTCCGACAGACTCTGCATCTCGCCGGACCACACCGCCGCCACGCGCGCGAGCACGCGATCGCGCGCCGGATCGCTCCGCCCCGCGAGGCGCTCCGCCAGCTCAGTCGGGCGGATGCGCACCTCGAGCGAGTCGATCTGCCGGAGCACGCCGCCCGCGGCCTCGCGCTCGATGTCGGTGGATTGCATCGTGACGAGCAGCGCGAGAATGAGTGGAGTCATGGCGTCACCTTGATCTTCATGGGTACGATCATCGTCCCCCACTGCAGCCGGAGGACGGCCGAGTCGGCGTCGACCATCGGGAAATAGTACGTCAACGTTTCGATGTGCGGGCCGGTCTCCGTCGTCACCTTGAGACGCAGCGCATCCTGCGACTCGCCGGGATAGTTCGTATGCCAGCCGCCCAGTCCCTTATTGAAGATCACCGTCCATTGCTCGGGCGCCTCGGCGGGGATCGTCCACAGCGAGTAGCGGCCGGCGGCGAGTGCGTGGCCGTCGATCGTGACCTTCGTGCTGAAGGCGATCGTCGTGACCGAATCGGCGCCGGGGTGCCAGATCCTTCCCCAGCGCACCAGCGTGCCAAACAGCTCTCGGCCTCGCGCAACCGGCCGGTTGTAGCTGACTGTGACCGACGTGCCCTGGATCTGCTGCGTCACGCTGCCGTGCTGGCTGCGGGGATACTGCAGGAGGAGCAACAGCAGCAGGACTCTCATACCAGCAGCGCTCCCTCGTGCACGAGGAGCCAGCGTTTGGTCTCCAATCCACCACCGAATCCGGTGAGGTCGCCGTTCGACCCGATGACGCGATGGCAGGGCACGATGATTGGGATCGGATTCTTCCCGTTCGCGGCGCCGACGGCGCGCGCATCCTTCGGGGTGCCGAGTCGTCGCGCGAGATCGCCGTAGCTCAGCGTAGCGCCGAAGGGAATTTCACGGAGCAGTCCCCAGACGCGCTGCTCGAATTCCGTGCCGGCCATCGCGAGCGGCACGTCGAACGACGTGCGTTTGCCCGCGAAGTATTCAGACAGCTGCTGCGCGGCGCGCGCGAGCATCGCGTTCTCGCCGCGGGGCACGCTGCCGCCGAAGCGCCGTGGGAAGTGCACCTCGGTCAGTGCGGTCTCCGACGCGACGAGCGTCAGCTCACCGATCGGCGTCGCGACCGTGGTGTAGCTTGCGGACGGTTTCGATGGTGTCGGCATCTTCCGCTCTCTTGTCGTCACGATAACGCACGACGCGCGCGAACCTGAGCGCAAGTCCTCCCGGGTAGCGCGAACTCTCCTGTAATCCGTTGAACGCGATTTCAACCACCAATTCGGGCCTCACCTCGACGACCTGGCCAACCTCGCGAACCTTGAGCTCCTGGAGTTTGGCTGTTTGCCATTCGAGCAGCTGGTCCGTCAGTCCCTTGAACGTTTTCCCCAGCATGACGAACCCGCCATTCGAGTCGCGGGCGCCGAGGTGCAGGTTCGAGAGCCAGCCGTTGCGGCGGCCGTGGCCCCACTCGGCGGCGAGGACCACGAGATCGAGCGTATTGGCGCGCTTGATCTTGTACCACGCGCCGCCGCGGCGTCCCGCCGCGTACGTCGAGCCCAGTCCCTTGGCGACCAAGCCTTCCTGTCCCGCCGCAATCGCCGCCTCGAAGAAGTCCTGTGCCTGCTGCGCGTCGGCGGTGACGAGCCGCGGCAGGCGGCGGTTCTCGGGCACGTGCTGTGCCAGGACTTCCTGGCGGGTCGCGTACGGTTGATCGAGCAATGACGTCCCATTGAGGTACAGGATATCGAAGAAAAACGGTACGCCACCGCCCAGCCCCTTCATCGTCTCCTGAAACAGCACCGGCCGATTCTCCGCCGTCAGAGCAACGGCCTCGCCGTCGAGGATCCCGTCGGAGATCTGGAGATCTCTTGCAATGTCCCGGATGGCGGGGAGCTCGGCCGTGATGTCGTTCAAGATGCGCGAAAACACCCGCACTTCGCTTCCTCTTTTGTGCACCTGAACCCGGATGCCGTCGAGCTTGTACTCGAACGCGGCCGGTCCGAGCTCTGCCAACGCTTCCTCGACACTCTCTGCCGTCTTCGCCAGCATGGGCTTGATGGGACGAAACAATTCGATCTTGAAACTGCCCACATCGCCGCTTGCCACCTTCCCCAAATCGCCGGCCAACATCACCGCGCGCCGCACGTCCGCCGCCGGCAGCTCGCGCGCCTTGGCAAGCGCCTCGATCATGATTCCCTCGAGCGCGCCCTGCCGCAGCTCGCCGGTCAACAGACGGAATAGGAAGTCCTGCTCTTCCTTAGTAGCTCTGCCGAATAGCTCACTCAGGAGCCGCTGCTTCTCGCCGGCCGACCCTTTCCCTGCGGCCTTTCCGATCTTTTCCAACGTCTCGGCGACGTCGCTCACCTGCAGACGTGCCGAGTCGGCGACGTGCGTTCTCGCTTTCTGCAAAGTCGCCCAACCCACACCGACCTTCTGCGGGACCTGACCGGACAGATAGGCGATCACCGTTTCGATCTCGGCGGGCTGCGCTTGCTTCAGCAGATCAGCGAGGAGGCGAATCTTCGCGAGTCGTCCGGACGTGTCGGCGACTTGGTTCGACGTCCGAACGAGGATGTCCAGCAGCATCCTGCAAGTTACGTAGTCAGAACAGTCTTGAGATCGCCCGCGGGGCGATCGTCGAGCGCCGTGCGGATCTGCTCGAGCTTGAGGCGACGCGTGATCAGACGCCCCACCGCGTCCGGCCACCGCCGCTTCAGCTCGAGCAGATCTTTTACGCCCTGCTCGAAGTCCTGCCGCTCGGCGTTCACCGAGCCGAACACGACGCGATTGCCCAGCACCATGCGATCGTTGAGCTCGTCGGACGGCACCGACGTCGACTTGTTGCCGCCCGTCACGCTCAGCATGCAGAGCACGCCGTTCAGCGCGAGCACATCCGCACCGGCCCAGACGAGCCCGCTCGCGCCCGTGGCTTCGATCATCAGATCGGGCTCACCCCAGTCGCGCGCGACGTCGGCAAGCGTCTGATGGGCCGAGCTCACGTACTTCACGGACAATTGATCGCGGATGAAGTCACCCGCGCCGGTCGACGCGCCGCGCGAGTACACGAGCGTCTCGTACCCGCGGAGGCGCGCGACGCACGCCGCGAGCGTGCCGATGCCGCCCGCCCCGGTGATCAACACGCGGCGCAGCGTCCACGGCAGCCGCTCCTGAATCCGCTGCGCGTTGCGGAACGCCTTTTGGACGACGGACAGCGGCTCCATCAACACCGCGACATCGCGCAGCTCGGCGGGAATCGGAATCAGATACTCCGGGACCTCGGCATAAAACTCGGCGAGATAGCCGTGCCGGCCTTTTATGCCGCGCTCGGTGAAATGGCCGGTCGTGCAGAAGTCGCTCTGATTGTTCTTGCAGGCCGGACACAGCTCGGGACAGGGACGTCGCACCATCGCCACGACCAGCCCCGAGCCGCCTTCGACGATCTCACCCAGCGACTCGTGGCCGAGGATCAGCTCGCTGGCGCCCTGCGGCGCTTCGCCATAGCGGCCCTGGTCGATGTCGCGATCAGTGCCGTCGATTCCCACCTCGAGCACTCGTACCAGGCATTCTTTTCCCTGTGGTTTGGGCTTGGGGGCGTCGCCGAGGTGAGCGGACTTGGACTTTTTGGGTGTGACGAGCACAGCGCGCATGACTGGGGTACACAGGGAAACCGCCATGGTTTCCCTCATCGACGTCACGCTGCCGCTCGCGCCTGGCATGCCCGTCTGGCCGGACGAGCCGGAGCCGGTGCTGACACCCCTCTCGAGCATCGCGAACGGCGATCCCGCCAACGTGTCCCGCCTCACCCTCGGCACGCACACGGGGACGCACGTCGACGCGCCGCGGCACTTCATCGAAGGGGGAAAAAGCGCGGACGCGCTCGCGTTGAGCGCGCTCTGCGGCCCGGCGCGCGTCGTGCGGATTCAGAGCAGCACGTCGATCGGCGTCGCCGAGCTGACGCGGCTGTCGCTCGACGGCGTCAGTCGCGTGCTGTTTCAGACGCGCAACGGCGCGCTCTGGAACGCGCGCGGCTTCCAGAAAGACTTCGTCTATCTCGAGCCCGGCGCCGCCGAATGGCTGGTCGGCCGCGGCGTGAGCCTCGTGGGCATCGACTATCTGTCGATCGAGCAGTTCGGATCCGAGAACTATCCCGTCCACCATACGCTGCTCCAGGCGGGCGTCGTCATCGTGGAAGGACTGGATTTGCGGAGCGTGACGCCGGGCGGCTACGACCTCTGGTGCCTGCCGCTCAAGCTCGTCGGCGCCGATGGGGCGCCGGCCCGCGTATTACTCAGCCGTTAGCAGCCGCAGAAGAAAATCACGAAGGTCGGCCATTCGACGTAATACGCGATGCTCGCCGGCACGGCGAACAGCGCTTTCGCGACGCGCAGCTCACCGCCCGACAGATTCCGTCCCGGCCCGATCGCCGTCGTGACGGCGCCGACGCGCGTGACCGCGGCGAACTGCACGCCGCCGATCGTGATGTTGGACGAGCCGTCGAGCTGGCC
>DATDEZ010000111.1:0-8291 GCA_036522875.1 Gemmatimonadales bacterium
TGTTCGATCACGGCATGCCGCGCTCGGACGGCAGCTTGAGTGCCGAGCAGCGGCCCGAAGCCGACGTGAACATCGAGTTCCAGTCGAGCTCCAAGTTCGCCGACAGCGCGCAGCATCTCGCCTGGGTGTTTCAGCAGGCGAACGAGAAGTACGCGACCGACTATCCGGCGAGCGTCAGCGCGCACATGACCAACACCGACTCGCGGCCGTTCCAGGACCTGGTGGCGGCGATCAGCCTGCGCGAGAACGAGCGTGGCACGCAGATCGGTGCGGGGTGGGATCCCAACTGGCATCAGCCGACCGACCGCTACGCGACGTACAACGACAAGGACTTCCGGCTGGGCCTCAACGCGGCGCAGACGACGCTCGCGGCCGTCGCGCAGCTCGTGGGAGCGACGCTCAAGTAGGGACGGCCGCGGTCACGGCCACGTGAAGATCGTCGAGGGCGCCGCGCCGGCCCGCGCGTGCGCGACGTCGGCCGGCTCCCGCCAGAAGTCGCGCGCGCGAGTGGCCGTCAGGCGGATCTCCCAGCGGGCGTGGGAGTCCGCGCTCACCGGCACGGCGACATCGAGGCGCCACAGCTGTCGCGACTGCGGCGGAATCGCGGCGAGCAGTCCGATGCCGACGCCGACCTTCATTCTGCTATCGACGCCGAACGGCGCGTCGCCCGCCCACACCCTGCCGCCGTCGACAAAGCTGGCGATTCCCAGCGCCGCAAAGCGCGTGAGCCGGCCAAGCGAGCGGCGCGCCTCGACACGGGCGACACTCCGCACGCTCCCAGCGACGCGCGAGCCGCGGTAGCCGCGCACGCCGCCCTCGCGGTCGCCGAGCCTGAGCTGGAATGGGAACAGCATGTGCCATCCGCCGGAGAGCTCGCCGGAGCCGATCAGCACGTACGCGGCGGAGGGCTTGACGTACCAGGCGAGGCGGCTGCTGCTGAGCATGGAATCCCAGCGGTTGTCCGCGAGATCGTGGCGTGCCTCGGCGCCCACCCGCAGCGCCGCGAAGGAGGTCGCCGATCCCAATCCCGCGTAGAAATCGGCGGCGAGAAACAGGTCGTCGTCGCTTTTCCCGAACCAGGGAACGCTACGCCCCGCGATCGCGCCGAACTGCACGCCGGTCGCCACATCCTGGGTTCCTTCGAGCGCGTCGAAGCCGTGCACCGCGAAGAACCTGACCGAGCGCGCGCCGACGACGGCATTGAGGCGCGTGTTCTGGACGGCCACGAAGGGGCCGGCGAGCGGCGCGCTCGTATCCGCAACGAACCCGGAGTCGGAGACGATCACGGCTCCCGTGGCCGGTGACATCTGTGCCTTGGTGACGAGGCCACCCAGGAACGCGCTCCGCCCTCGGACGCCGATCCGCACGACGCCGCCGGCGTCGGCGAAGCGGCGTCGCGCGCCCAACGCGATGGCCTGGCCATCGGCGCGTAAGAAGGAGGTGTAGTCGTGCACGTCGCGGACGCCGAGGTGCCAGGCGGTCCGCTGGAGGTCGGTGATGAAGGCGTGCCCCAGCGCGGCGCTGACGGTGCTGGCCAGCGGAGTGCGGTCCGCGACCAGCGCGAGCGTGTAGGGCCGGGCGAAGACCTGAGAGGCCACGAGCTGCATCCCGATGCCGTTGCGGTAGGCGAACCCGCGCTCGCCGCGTACCGCCAGGTACACGCCACGGCCGCCCACGTTGCCGTTCCCGACCCGAAGCGCTGCGGGTCCACCATCATGCCAGCGCAACGCGAGCACCGTGGGAATCTCGTCGATGGTCTCGACCTCGATACGCACGCCGCCCTCACCGTCGGGCACGGCGCGCACGCTTGCGTCGGCGAGGAAGGGCTGGAAGCGCAGGATGCGCTCCGATTCCGCCCGCAGCCGCTCCGTGCACGGCCGCCCGACCTCCAGCAGGAGCAGGTGGCTGATCACCGCGGGTTTCGTGGTCGTGTGGAGTCCCGCGCCGCGCGCGAGCGTACGCAGCGGCCGTGGCAGCCGCAGGAACGACGCGGCGTGGGATACCACAGCGATCGCCGAGACGACCTGGCCGTTACACTGTGCGCTGGCTCGTTGGCCCGCCAGGGGTGCCACCACGACGAGCAGACACAGGGCGTACCGCGAGGTCAGCAATACTTCGCGAGCGTGGCTTTCAGCTCCTGCACATCGATCGGTTTGGTGATGCGCGCGGCATAATCGCCGAGGTCTCGCTGTTTCCAATAGCCCGCCGTCATCGCGATCACGGGAATCTCGGTGAGCGTCCGGTCCCGGCCCTGCTCGGCCCGAAAATCCCAGCCGGTCATGCCCGCCATCTGCATGTCGAGCAGCACGACGCAGGGCCGCAGGCCCCACCGCAGCTTGTCGAGTGCCTGCAACCCGCTCGTGGCTGTCTCGACCGCGAAGCCTTCGCTGCGGACGATGTCCACCAACGCCTCGCGAAACTCCTGATCGTCGTCAACGATGAGGATCGTCTTGGTGGATTGCTCAGCGGCGGCGCCGGAGGCTCGCTGTGCATTCATGCTTGTCATTTTGCCCGCCTTTCTACGACCCGACGTCGCTGCACGAGGGCGTGGAGCGCCTCCGTCAGCTCGTCAAACCCGATTGGTTTCGCGAGATGCATGTTGAACCCCGCGGCGAGCGCCTCTTCGCGGTCCTTGATCGACGCCAAGGCCGTGAGGGCCAACGCGCGGACATCCCCACCCCGGGCGGGTCCCATGGCGCGAATCCGGCGCATGAGACTCAGCCCATCTTCTACCGGCATGCCGATGTCGGAGACGATGAGCTGCGGCCGGGATTCTTCAAAGATCTGCATCGCCTCGGCCGCGGACGTCGCGGCGCGCACCTCGGCGCCCGTGCCGCTCAGCATTTCGACCAGCGGTTCGCGCGTATCCTGATCGTCGTCGATCACGAGCACGCGCAAGCCATGGAGATCCAGCGGCTCGGCGGCGTCGCGCGACTCCGTGCTGCCACGGACTCGTTCCAGGCCGAGCACGCCCCCGCGGACGGCATCACCCAGGAATAGCGGCAGGGTCACCGTAAACGTCGCGCCCTGTGCGACACCCGGGCTCGTCGCCTGCACGGTCCCGTGATGTTGTTCCACCACGTGCCGCACGATGGCGAGTCCGAGGCCCAGTCCCCCGGCTTGCGAAGGCTGCGCCTGGCTGAATACGTCGAAGATGCGGGGCAAAAAGTCCGGTGGGATCCCCACGCCCGTGTCGGTCACCACGAGGCGCGCCTTTCCTGCGACGCGGTCCAACCCGATCGTGATCACCCCGCCCGCAGGTGTCGCCTTGATCGCATTGGTCAACAGATTCCACACGATCTGGCGTATCCGGGTCGGATCGCCGAGCACCGCTCCCACGGAATCCCCAATCGTGGCGGCGAGCACGACGCCCTTGGTGTCGGCCATCGCGCGCACCATCTCGACGGCCTCCCGGACTTCCGCAGCGATGTCCACGCGCCCGAGGGCCAAATCGAGCTTCCCCGAGACGATGCGCGAGACATCGAGCAAGTCATCGGTCAGGCGAGCCTGGGTCCGCGCGGATCGCTCGATGGCGTCGATACTTCGCTCGATGTCCGAGCCCTCCACGCTCCGCCGGCGGAGCAGCTCCACCTGCAGCAGCAGGGCTGACAGGGGGGTGCGCAGCTCGTGTGACAGCACGGCCAAAAACCGATCTTTCGCTCGCGTCGCCTGCTCGGCTTCGGCTGTTGCCGCTTGCGCCTGCTCCAACAACTTTTCCCGCTCGTGCTCTGCCCGTTCGCGAACGGTGATGTCTTCGATCGCGAGAACAAGCAACGGACCCATCCCGTGTCCGGACCGGACGGGACGCGCGGATAGCGACATCGTCCGCTTACCCAATTGTGGGACGTCCACCGCGACCTTGATGTTCTGGAACCGTGTGCTGCCCACCGGCATGGTGCCAAGACTGTTGCGCAACTCCGCGGCGTTCCACAGTCCCTTGCCCAAGTCGAACAGACTGCAGCGCTCGGTCTCGGCTGGTGCCATGCGGAAGGTTTCGTAAAACGCCTCGTTGGCGGATCGCACGACCAGCTTCTCGTCGAGCACGATCAACGGGACCTGGACCGCCTCCACGATGCCGGCGGAATACGCGCGTCCCCACTCGGCGTCCTGCTGTGCCCGCTTGAGGGAGTCGACGTCGACCAACGTGATGAACGCCCCGTCGATGTGGTTATCCACGGTCTTGTACGGCCGGATCTGCATGCGATACCAGCGCCCCTGGTCGTCCTGAACCTCCAGCTCTTTCGGCGCAACGGTCTGCATGACCTCCTTGATCAGCGCATCGAGGTGGGCCACGGTGACGTTCGGACGGATGTCGGAGATCGGGCGTCCCATGTCGCTCGGCAGAAGATTCAGCGTCGTGCTCGCCTGGGGCGTGAACCGGCGGACGCGCAGCTCGGCATCGACGATGACGATGGCAATCTCCACGCCATTGAGGAGATTGATGACGTCGTTGTTGAGCTGACTCAGCTCATGATTGCGATTCTGCATCTCATCGTTGAGCGTGGTCAGTTCTTCGTTGGTGGATTGCAGCTCCTCTTTGGCGGTTTCGAGCTCCTCATTCATGCTCAGGAGCTCCTCGTTGCTCGACACGAGCTCGGCGTTGGTGGACGCGAGGGCGTCGTTCGCGACCTGGTGCTCGCTGATCAGCGACTGGAGGAATTCCTTGGTCGCCGTCAGCTCGTGCTCCAACGCGTCACCGCGCGCCTCGGTCCGGCCTTTGGCGACGGTGGCGCGCGCGCCCTTTGCCTCGACGACGATCGGATCGGGCAGGGCGGGCTCGAACAGGACGGCGAACAGGCCATCCTTCGTCTCCCCGCTTGCTGGGAGCGGCAACACCACGATGTTGCAGCGGGTGGTGACGCCGTTCACCTCGAGCCGCACGCGATCCCTGCGGATGGGGGTCCGTTCCTCCTTGGCGCGCCCGAACGCGACGCGCAACTCGGAAAGCAGCCCCCCCCGCACCATCTTCAAGAGATTGATCTGGGGCTGTCCCGGCGGAGCCTCGAGATATGGCGCCGTGCGCCCGCGGAACTCCAGGACCTCCATCCGGCCGTTGACGATCACGCCCGCGGGCGCGTAGAGCCCCAGCAGCAGCGTGTCCACCTGCCGGCTCACATCAGCCGTCGACGGCGCGGCTGCTCCCGCCCTGCCCGCAATCCATGGCGCGCCGCCTCCGTTTGTGGGCCGCTTCGCGCCCAGCGGCCGCAGCCTCCTCGCCGCGGTCGTCCGGGCGAACACCTTGTTGGTCTCATCGATCGCCGAGAAGAACTCCTGACGGCCGGGAACCCCTTCCGCCTGCCCCAGCACCAGGAATCCCGGAGAGTTCAGGCAGTAGTGAAACATCTCGAGCGATCGCTGCTGCAGCGCCGGGTTGAAGTAGATCAGCACGTTCCGGCAGCTGATGAGGTCGAGCTTCGCGAACGGCGGATCGCGGGCCAGGTCGTGCCGCACAAACACGCAGATATCGCGGATCGCCTTGCCGACGCGGTAGCCGCCGTCAACCTTCGTAAAGAATCGTTGTAACCGCTCGGGGCTGACGCCGGTCACGGCACTTTCCGGATACACGCCGGCCCGGACCTTCTGTATCGCCTTCTCACTGAGATCCGTGCCGAAAATCTGAATGGGACGCTTCACGCGTGCGTCGTCCAGGTATTCGCACAGCGCGATCGCCAGGGAGTAGACTTCTTCCCCCGAGGAGCATCCCGCGACCCATGCCCGAATCGGCTCCGGAGCTTCCGCCTTATGCTTCAAGAGCTCCGGAAAGACGTGCGTCTTGAGCGCCGCAAACACTTCCGGATCCCGAAAGAACGACGTCACGTGGATCAGGAGGTCGTCGAACAGGGCCTGCGCCTCGACGCGGTTCCCCTTGAGCAGGAGCGCATAGTCGTGGAGGGTGTCGGCTTTGCAGACCGCCATCCGGCGGGCGATGCGACGCTCGAGCGTGGTCGCCTTGTACTCGCTGAAGTCCACCCCAACGGCCTCGCGCAGCGATCCCAGGATTGTCTGCAGGTCCTCGTCGCTCTTCGGTTGCGACGTTACCTCACGCGCGCCGCCGGCGGGCGCCATGTACGGATGGTGGGCGAGCCGGATCAACTCATTGGCGAGCTTCGGGATGGGCAGCGAGAGGTCTACCACTCCGGACGCCAGCGCACTTTCCGGCATACCACTGAATTTGGCCGTCTGCGGATCCTGAACGATGGTGACGCCACCTTCGGCCTTGATCGCTCGGAGCCCCTCGGTGCCGTCACTGGCGGTACCGGACAGCACGACGCCGATTGCCTGCGACTGTCGCTCAGCCGCCAGCGCGCAGAAAAAGGCGTCGATGGGCATCGCCGGCTTGCCCGGGCGGTGGCCGCGCGGGTGTACGACGAACGCGCCTCGCCGCAAACCGATTTCGATGTTGGGCGCAATCACGTACACGTGCCCCGGCTCGATGAGCATGCCGCCCTCGATCTCATGAACCGGCATGCGGGTTTTTCTCGCGAGCGCTTCCACGAGCCGGCTCGGATGCGTGGGATCCAGGTGCTGAATGAGGACAAACGCCATCCCGAGCTCGGACGGGATTGCCGCGAGGAGCTGGGTGAACGCTTCCAAGCCGCCCGCCGATGCTCCGATGCCCACGATCGGAAATGCCGGCGGCGCGTCGCTGCGTCGCTTCGATGAGCGTCCATGATTGCCGACAACTTTCAACGTCGTTGCTCCTCGCGTCGTCATGAGTGGGCTACACGCCTTTCAAAGTCTGGCGCGCGCCTGAGATTCGGCACGTGGGTATAGTGCGCGCGACAACGACGCCGATGGCGAGCGCCGCCTTCGTCGATGCTCGATGCATGTGTCCTCCAGCGCACCTGGACCGGTGCGCGACGGGAAAGCCAATACACCTAGCCTATCGGGAGAGCGATTTCGTCGCCATGACACGTTGGCTCTGCCCCGTTTGGGTTAGTCCCGGGGTGGGCAGGCCGGTGGCAGGGCGGATGCGCGGGGCGAATTCGTGCTTAGGTAAGCGGCAGCGGAGCGCTGACCGAGAACTCTGTTTTCAACTCTCCTAATTCTGACTCGAGTTTCTGATTGCTCCCCTCATTGTGGTCCGGGCTGTCGCTGACGACGAGGATGTGCGTGATGCGCTCTTCCGGGACCACCCTGCCTGCCCAGGTCCGCCCGGTTCGGCGCGCGTCCACCTGCTGGTCATCGAGCAGCGGCTGGATCGTGCGGAGCCGATCTGCGAGCTGTGGCGGCAACAACTGATACACATAGGCCCACAGGGGCTTGGCTAGGGGAGTGGTATTCCGCGGGTCCATGGATGCAGACTAGCGCCGGGAACGTCGCGCCGATATGACACAGAATAATGAAAGAAGAGTGACAGCCGTCGATACTAACCCTTCGACTCTCGGTGGGCGAACGCCGCGATCTGCAATCGCGTGTGCAGCATCAGCTTTTCCATCACGTTGCGCACGTGACTCTTTACCGTGTCGGTCGCGATCTCGAGCCGGGTCGCGATTTCCTTGTTGCTCAAGCCCTCCGCGATGAGGTTGATGACCTCGCGCTCCCGCGGCGTCATGCGCACTGCATCCAGAGCCTCCGGCCGTCCGCGGGCAACCGCCTCCGTGGCGATCCTCGCGAACAGCGTGGTCGCCATCTGTGGCGGGAGCACGTGGGCTCCTTGCGCAACGGACCGGACGGTGTTGATCAGGTCTTCGAAGGTGGCATCCTTCATAACGAAGCCGGACACCCCCACGTTGACGAACTCCACGAGGTCCTCGTAGACGGGAAGGACATCCATCACGATGACCTGCGAGTCGGGCCAGTTCTGCTTGATTTGTTTCGCCAGGCGCAGGCTGTGCCCGTGCGGTAGGCCGATGTCCAGCAGGACCACTTGCGGCTTGACACCCGGCAGCATCGTCGCCTCGTCGCCTGACGCGCTGGCGACCACCTGCAGCTCCGGGTCCGTACGCAGCAGTGCCGTAAGCCCTTCGCGCACAAGGCGGTTGTCCTCGATGAGGCCGATCGAAATCATCCTGATATAATAGTCAAATCAAGTCTGGCAAGAGAGGAGGTCGGGGCTGGGGCTGAGACGACGCCGGGCACGGTCTCCCGCACCCGGCGCATTTCTCAACGGCGTCGAATCGCTTCGCTTACTGCTTCGGCGCCGCGAGATACGGATCGGCGATCAAGAGCCGGAACTGGCCGCGACGATTCTGCGCGTCCGCAACTTCGCCCGGACCCTCGACCAACAGCTGGCCTTCACCCTTCGTCGCGATCTCGATCCGAACGGGATCGACGCCGCGCGAGACCAG
>DATDEZ010000112.1:0-7341 GCA_036522875.1 Gemmatimonadales bacterium
ATCCCGGCCGGCGAGGCGAGCATCGGGATCGTTGCGGCAGCGCCGCACCGCGACGATGCGTTCGCGGCCTGCCGCTACGTGATTGAGGAAGTGAAGCAGCGGTTGCCAATCTGGAAGAAAGAACTGCACGCCGATGGAACTACCACCTGGACCGATGATTCGAGACACGCTAAACCGACCCCTCGGTAGCCTCCGAGTCTCGGTCACCGACCGCTGCAATCTCCGCTGCCGCTATTGCATGCCGGAGGCGGAGTACGTTTGGCTGCCCAAGTCGTCGATTCTGACGTTCGAGGAAATCGCCCGGTTGGTGCGGATCTTCACCAGTCTGGGCGTTTCCAAGGTGCGCCTGACGGGCGGCGAGCCGCTCCTGCGCCATGACCTGCCGACGCTCGCCCGGATGCTGGCGGAGAATCCCGCCATTCGGGACCTCGCGCTCACGACCAACGGATTGCTCCTCGCACGACAGGCCGGCGCGCTGCAGCGCGCCGGACTCCACCGCGTGACCGTCAGCCTCGACACGCTCCGGCCGGAGCGGATGCAGGCGCTGGCGCGAACCGACCGTCACGCCGACGTCCTGGCCGGGATCGCGGCCGCGCGGCGTGCGGGCTTCCCGCTCAAGCTCAATACCGTCGTGATGCGCGGTGTGAACGACGACGAGCTCGCCGACCTGATCGAGTTCGGGCGGGCGCACGAGGCAGAAGTGCGGTTCATCGAGTACATGGACGTTGGCGGCGCGACGGGGTGGAGCGCGGACCAGGTGTTCTCGCAGCGCGAGATCCTGGCGACGTTGTCGGCCAGATACGGCGCCATCACACCGGTTCCGGCGAGCGACGTGGCGGCGCCGGCGGAGCGGTTTCGGCTCACCGACGGGACGACGTTCGGCATCGTGGCGTCGACCACCGCGCCGTTTTGCAGCGCGTGCGATCGCAGCCGGCTGACGGCGGACGGCACATGGTTTCTCTGTCTCTACGCGACACAAGGACTCGACCTGCGCGAGCCGCTGCGGAGCGGTGCGAGCGATGCCGACATCGCCGATCGCATTGCCGGAACGTGGCGCGGGCGCGCGGACCGCGGCGCCGAGGAGCGCCTCGATCTTAAAGATCGCTCGCCGCTGTACCGCGTCGAGGGATTACGAGCTGATCCACATCGCGAAATGCATACTAGAGGAGGTTAACAGCGACGATTAACTTCCTCGCACCATGCTCACCAAAATCACCGTTGTCGGCGCCGGAAACGTCGGTGCCACCACTGCCCAGCGTCTCGCCGAAAAATCACTCGCCCGCACCGTCGTCCTCGTCGACGTCGTCGACGGCGTCCCCCAGGGGAAAGGGCTCGACCAGTGGGAGTCCGCGCCGATCGAAGGCTTCGACACCCGCGTCGTGGGCGCGGCGAACGATTACGGGCCGACTGCCGGCAGCGAAGTCGTCGTCGTCACGGCCGGCATCGCGCGGAAACCGGGGATGAGCCGCGACGACCTCGTCAGAACCAATGCGGACATCGTCAAGCAGGTCTCGCAGCAAATCAAGCAGAACTGTCCGAAGGCCATCGTGGTTGTCGTATCGAACCCCCTGGATGTCATGTGCTGGGTCACGAAGCAGGTCACCGGGTTCCCGCGGGAGCGGGTGATCGGGATGGCCGGCGTGCTCGACACGGCACGCTACCGGTCCTTCCTGGCCGAGGCGCTGGACGTCTCGGTCGAGGACATTCAGGCGATGGTGCTGGGCGGTCATGGCGACACGATGGTTCCGCTGATTTCTTACACGACGGTGTCCGGCATTCCCGTCACGCAGCTCCTCGACCGGGCGAAGCTCGACAAGATCGTGGATCGCACGCGCAACGGCGGCGCCGAGATCGTCGCGTTCCTCAAGACTGGTTCCGCGTACTACGCGCCGTCGGCGGCGGCGGTGCAGATGGTCGAATCGATCGCGCTCGACAAGAAGCGCGTGCTCCCCTGCGCCGCGTGGCTGGAAGGGGAGTTCGGACTCTCAGGGATGTACTGCGGCGTGCCCTGCAAGCTCGGCAGGAACGGGCTCGAGCAGATCATTGAGGTCGAGCTGACCGCCGACGAGAAAGCAGCGCTCAAAAAGTCGGCCGATGGAGTCAAGCAAACAATGGCGGCGGTGACCCTATGACGACGTCGGTCCGCGACCTGCAGGAACGCCGCCTCGGCGCAACCATGCGCCGCGACGCGTGGTGGATTGCTCCCGGGCTGACGGCCCTGGTCCTCGGCAGCTTCGGCCTCTACGCGACCTGGGCGGCGTGGGTCGGCAACAACTTCGAGTGGGGCCCCTACCTCTCGCCGTTTTATTCGCCGCTGATCCAGACGCACTGGTGGCCGCTGTCGCCCGCGTTTCTGATCCTCATCTTCCCGCTCGCGTTCCGGGCGACGTGCTACTACTACCGCAAGGCGTACTACCGCGCGTTCTTCCTCGACCCAGTCGCCTGTGCCGTCGGCGAGCCACGCCACCACTACAACGGCGAGACCAGGTTTCCCTTCATTCTGCAGAACCTGCATCGCTTCGCGATGTACGCCGCGGTGATTTTTATCTTCATTCTGTCGTACGACGTCGTGCAGGCCGCTCGCTGGCCGGTTGGCGGCGTTCTTCCGGACGGCTCGATGGCGCCGGGGGCGCATCAATTCGGGATCGGCATCGGCACGCTCGTCATGCTCGTCAACGTGATCCTGCTGTCGTGCTACACATTCGGCTGTCACTCGATACGACACCTGGTCGGGGGCCAAGTCGACTGCTATTCCTGCGTGCGCGGCGGGAAGGCGCGCTATCAGACCTGGCGCGGCGTCAGCGCGCTCAATCGACATCACCAGCTGTTCGCGTGGTGCTCGCTCTTCTCGGTCGCGCTGACCGACCTCTACATCCGCCTCTGCGCGATGGGCGTCATCCACGACGTGCGGCTGTTCTGATGGCCGCCTCCGATCTGAGAAGCCACGATTACGATGTCGTCGTGATCGGCGCCGGCGGCGCCGGACTGCGCGCCGCCATCGAAGCGAGCGCCCAGAAAGCCAAGGTCGCCCTCGTCTGCAAGTCGCTGCTCGGCAAGGCGCACACGGTGATGGCCGAAGGCGGCGCCGCCGCGGCGCTCGGCAACGTGTTTCCGGAAGACAACTGGCGCGTGCATTTCCGCGACACGATGCGCGGCGGCAAGATGCACAACAACTGGCGCATGGCGCAGATCCACGCCCAGGAAGCGCCCGATCGCATCAACGAGCTCGAGGCGTGGGGCGCGCTGTTCGATCGCACCAGCGACGGCAAGATCAACCAGCGGCCGTTCGGCGGGCACACCTACAGCCGCCTGGCTCACGTCGGCGATCGCACGGGTCTCGAGATGATCCGCGTGCTCCAGGACAAGGGCGTCCACTCCGGCATCGACGTGCACATGGAGTGCACGATCGTAAAGATCTTCGTGGTGGGCGGGCGCGTCGCCGGCGCGCTCGGTTACTTCCGCGAAACCGGCCGGTTCGTCGTATTCCGCAGCGCCGCGATCGTCCTCGCGACCGGCGGCATCGGCAAGGCCTGGCAGATCACGAGCAACTCCTGGGAGTACTCCGGCGACGGTCACGCGCTCGCGTACGAGGCAGGCGCCGAGCTGATCGACATGGAGTTCGTGCAGTTCCATCCGACCGGCATGGTCTGGCCGCCGAGCGTGCGCGGCATCCTGGTGACCGAAGGCGTTCGGGGCGAGGGCGGCGTCCTGAAGAACAGCAAGGGCGAGCGGTTCATGTTTCGCTACATGCCCGAGATGTTCAAGGGCGATTTTGCCGAGACGGAAGCGGAAGCCGACGCGTGGGTGAAGGGCGAGCGCAAGAAGAATCGCCGGCCACCCGAGCTCCTCACGCGCGACGTCGTGGCGAAAGCGATCACGAAAGAAATCGCCGAAGGGCGGGGGACCGAGCACGGCGGTGTCTTCCTCGACATCGCCTCGAAGCAGAGCCCCGACTACATCAAGAAAAAACTGCCGAGCATGTATCACCAGTTCAAAGAGCTGGCGCACGTCGACATCACCACGACGGCCATGGAGATCGGGCCGACGACGCACTACGTCATGGGCGGCGTGAAGGTCGACCCAGAGACGCAGGAGTCGACCGTGCCGGGTCTCTACGCCGCCGGCGAAGTGGGCGGCGGCATGCACGGCGCGAACCGGCTCGGCGGCAATTCGCTGAGCGACCTGCTGGTCTTCGGCCGTCGCGCCGGCCAGTACGCCGCGTCCAAGCGCGGCGCCGCGCCGGCAATTCCCGCCGCCGAGATCGAGCAGGCGATGCGCGAGGCGCTCGCCCCGTTCGAGCGCGATGGCGAGAACCCCTACGCCGTCCAGGCTGCGCTCCAGGCCGTCATGCAGCGCAACGCGGGCATCATTCGCGACAAGGCGGGGCTCGAGACGGCGCTCCGCGAGCTCGAGAAGCTCAAATCGCGCGCGCGCGGCGTCGGCGTGACCGGCAGCCGCGAATACAACCCCGGCTGGCACACGGCGATCGACCTGCGCTCGCTGCTCGTAGTCTCGGAAGCGACGGCGCGTGCCGCGCTCGAGCGGACCGAAAGCCGCGGCGGCCATACGCGCAGCGACTACCCCGAGTCGGACGACAAGCAGGCGCGTGAGCAAATCGTCGTCAAGAAAGAAGGAGAGCGCATGGCGGTCCGGCGGGAAACCCAGCCGCCGATCCCCAGCGATCTCATGACTCTTATTAAAGAAGGGAAGTGACCGTGGCCGAGCAGCGGACGCTGAAGGTCTTCCGCGGTACCCGCGAGCAGGGCGAGCTGAAGGAGTACCGGGTCGCCGCCGGCGAGGGATCGGTGGTGCTCGACGCGGTGCACATGATCCAGGCCGAGCAGGCGCCGGACCTCGCGGTGCGCTGGAACTGCAAAGCCGGGAAATGCGGCTCGTGCTCGGCGGAGATCAACGGCAAGCCGCGGCTGATGTGCATGACGCGGATGTCGGACTACGCGCCGGACGAGACGATCACGGTGACGCCGATGCGCGCGTTCCCGGTGATCAAGGATCTCGTGACGGACGTGTCGTGGAACTATGAAGTGAACAAGCGCATTCCGGCGTTCCAGCCCCGCGCGCCCGACGCGCCCGATGGGACGTGGCGGATGTACCAATACGAAGTCGAGCGCCCCCAGGAATTCCGCAAATGCATCGAGTGCTTCCTGTGTCAGGACGTGTGTCACGTCCTGCGCACGCACGAGAAGCACGAGCAGTTCATGGGACCGGCGATGCTGGTGCGCGCGGCGGTCTACGAGATGCACCCGCTCGACGAGGCGGACCGGCGCGAGCATCTCCGCCACGTGGGCGGGATCGGCTACTGCAACATCACGAAGTGCTGCACCGAGGTCTGTCCCGAATCGATCCACATCACCGATAACGCCATCATCCCGCTCAAAGAACGCGTCGTGGATGCCGATTTCGATCCTCTGGCCGCGTTGTGGCGCAAACTGACAAAGTAGTCGTCGTCGTCGGCGCCGGATTCGGCGGCTTGAACGCCGCGCGCGAACTGCGCCGCGCCCCCGTGCAGGTCGTGCTGATCGACCGCAACAACTACCATCTGTTCCAGCCGCTGCTCTACCAGGTGGCGACCGCGGGGCTCGAGCCCGAGGAGATCGCCAAACCGGCACGCGCCATTCTGCGGGGTCAGAAGAACTTCGACTTCCGGATGGCGGAGGTGACGCGCGTCGACCTGGCCGCGCGGCGACTCGAGACGAGCGCCGGGCCGATCACGTACGACTATCTCGTCCTCGCGCCGGGGGGCGAGACCAACTTCTTCGGCCTCGATGCCGTGCAGCGCAACGGCCTCGGCCTGAAGGACATCCCCGACGCGCTCCGGGTTCGCAACCACGTCCTGCGCCGCTTCGAGCACGCCATGCTCGAACCCGATCCCGAGCGCCGGCGCGCGCTGCTCACGTTCATCGTCGTCGGCGGCGGGCCCACCGGCGTCGAAATGGCGGGCGCCCTGTCCGAGTTGATCCGCCTGGTCCTCGTGAAAGACTATCCGCGTCTCAACATCAAGGACGTCCGCATCCTGCTGCTCGAGGCGACGGACAAACTGCTCAGCGCCATGCCGGAACGCCTGCGCGAGGCGGCGGGGAAGACGCTGTGGCGCAAGTATGTCGAGGTGCGCTTCGGCGCGACCGTGGCCGACTACGACGGCCACCAGGTTCGCCTGAAGAGCGGCGAGGTGATTCCGGCCGAAACGCTCATCTGGGCGGCGGGCGTGCGCGCGGCTCCGCTCAACACGCGACTCGGGCTGACACCGGGACGCCAGGGCCGGATTCCCGTGGAGCCGACGCTCCAGCTCGCGAACCATCCGGACGTGTTCGTCATCGGCGACGCGTCGTACCGCGAAGAGAACGGCGAGCCGCTGCCGATGGTGGCGCCGGTCGCGATTCAAATGGCGCGCTGCGTCGCGCAAAACATCCGGCGTCTCGAGCGCGGCGACACACCCCGACCGTTCCAGTATCACGATCAGGGCACGCTCGCGACCATCGGCCGCAACGCCGCGGTGGCGCGCGTGTTTGGGATCAATTGGCGCGGGTTTCCCGCGTGGGTGATGTGGCTGGTCGTCCACATCATTCAGCTCATTGGGTTCCGCAATAAGCTGTTCGTGCTGCTCAACTGGGCGTGGGATTATTTCTTCTACGAACGGGCCGCGCGACTGATCACGCGCGACTGAGACGCTAGGCGGCCTTCTCTCGCACGAACTCGACGAGCCGCCGCTCCAGCTCCGCCAACTCCACCGGCTTCACCAGCACGCGGTCGCGCGGCACCTCGGCCAAGCCACGACCGGCCAGGTGCGTGATGTCGCCCGACAGGAACAGCACGCGGTCGGCCAGCGCCGGCCGCTCCTCCTGCAGCCGCAGGAAAAACTCCGCGCCGTCCATGCGCGGCATCCGCAGGTCGGCCAGGATCACGTGCGGCTCGAAACCGGTCCGAATGCGTTCGAGCGCCTCCAGCCCGTCGACGGCTTCCGTGATCTCGGCGCCGCGCTTCTTGAGAAACCGGCCCATCGGCCGGCGAATCAGCTCTTCGTCGTCGACGAGCAGCACGCGCACGCGTTCCAGACTTGCAGCGGTCGCCGGCGGCGTTTCGGAAATCGGAACGGGCTGGGGCAGGGCAGCGGGCGCGGTCGCCGTCGCCGCACGCGTGCTCGGCAACCAGACGAGAAACTTGGCGCCGCCCGTGGAGGGAACAACGTCGAGCTCCCCCTCCGCTTCGCGCACCAGCTGGCGCGAGATATAGAGCCCGAGCCCCGTGCCGCGGTTGCCCTTGGACGTGGCGAACGGCCGGAACAGGCGCTTCGCGATATCGGGCGCGATGCCAGGCCCATTGTCG
>DATDEZ010000113.1:0-50768 GCA_036522875.1 Gemmatimonadales bacterium
GGGAGCCGCTCGCCGGGCTGCCGCCGGCCGATCGGGAGCGCGTGGCGAAGCTCGTCTGCGGGTGAGAGACTACCACGCACTGCTTGCCGAGATCGCCAGACCCCGCCTCGCCGGCACCCCGGAGCACGCGCGCGTCCGTGAGGTCCTGAAGGCGGAGCTCGCCGAGCGGGGCTTCGTCGTCATGGAGCACCGCTTCACAGCCTGGTCGCTGCTCCACCGCCTGGGGCGGGCGCCGCTCGAGGGCGTCAACCTGATCGCTGTGCGCCCGCGGACGCGCGTCGCGGTATGGCTCGCGGCACACTACGACTCCAAGGGGCAGCCGATCTCGATGGCGGCGCGCCTCGTCGCCGTGGGGCTCCTGACCCTGGGAGCCGTGGAGCTGGGGCAGCTCGCCGTCCGCAAGGTGCTCGGATCCTGGCACGCCGGTGTGGTCGACTTGGCGCTGGGCGCGGCGGGCGTCCTTGGCGCCGTGATGCTCTCGGGCGCCCGCGTCACAAACCGGTCCCCCGGCGCGCTCGACAACGCGTCCGGCATCCTCACAATGCTCGCCGTGGTGGACGCCCTCCCTCCCGCTTCCGGGGTCGGCGTGATCTTGCCCGACGCCGAGGAGTACGGCTTGCTGGGCGCGAAGGCGCTCGCGCGAGAGCGGAGCGCGCTTCTCCAAGACACCGCCGTCCTCAACTTCGACGGGATCGACGACGGCGGCGAGACGATCGCGTTGGTGCATCGCGCCGGGCCCCTGGTCGGGCGGATCGCCCGGGCTCTTGGCGGCCGGCGGGCCCGCTGGCTTCCGGTGTTCGTGGACGGGCTCGCGCTCGCGAAGAGCGCGCGGGAGTGCGTCACCATCATGCGGGGCGATTGGGGGACGGCGCGCCTCGTGCACACGCCCCGCGATGAAGCCCAGCGGTTGACCCTGCAGGGGACGAGGGAGGTCGCTCAGGCGGTGGCGGCGACGCTGCGTTGACGGCCCCCAACGTCCGGCCTAGCTTTCCCGGGAGGATATTCAAACGCCCCGCGCCAGGGGCGTTTTTGTTGGAGCGCCATGTTCGGACCGAAAACACACTGCGTTGTCGTCGTCGGCGCCCAGTGGGGCGACGAGGGGAAGGGGAAGATCGTCGACGTGCTCGCCGAGCGCGCCGATCTCGTGGTGCGCTACCAGGGGGGCGCCAACGCCGGCCACACGGTGGACACCGGGGCGGGCGAGTTCGTGCTGCACCAGATCCCGTCGGGCATCATCCAGGGCGCCGTCTGCATCGTCGGCAACGGCGTGGTCCTCGACCCGGAGACGTTCTTCCAGGAGCTCGACGCTCTGACCGAGCGCGGGGTCAGGACCGACCACAAGCTCTACGTGTCGGACCGCGCGCACCTCACCCTGCCGTACCACAAGCTGCTCGACCGGGCCCGGGAGCAACGCGAGAAGATCGGCACCACCGGGCGGGGGATCGGCCCGACCTACGAGGACAAATACGGCCGGCGCGGCGTCCGCGTCGGCGATCTCCGCAACGTGCAGCGCGCTACGGAGGCGGTGTGCGCCCGCCTGGCCGCGGCGAACGAGTTCCTCGCGCTGCTCGGCTCGTCGGAGCGGGCCGATACGCAGGAGCACGTACGGCTGCTCGAGCGCCTCGCGCCCAGGTTGCTCCCGCTCGCCGTCGACGCGGGGCGAGTCGTGTACGAGGCGCTGACGCGCGGCGAGTCCGTGCTGCTCGAGGGGGCCCAGGGAGCCCTGCTGGACGTCGACCACGGAACGTATCCGTACGTCACGTCGTCCAACACGACGGCGGGCGGGGCGGCGGTCGGCGCGGGCATCGGGCCGACGGCGATCGACGCGGTCCTGGGTGTGGTGAAGGCCTACACGACCCGCGTCGGAAACGGCCCCCTCCCGACCGAGGCGGAGCCGGCCGTCGCCGAGCGGATCCGTGAGCTGGGCGCGGAATTCGGCGCCACCACGGGGCGGCCGCGGCGGTGCGGGTGGTTCGACGCGGTGGTGGTCCGCTACGCGGTGCGGGTAAACGGCCTCACCGGCCTCGCCGTCACCAAGCTCGATGTCCTGGACTCGTTCCCCGAGATCCCCGTGGGGGTCGGATACCGGCTGGACGGCGAGCCGCTCGACACGATGCCGGCCGAGGTCGAGCGCCTCGCCCGGGTGGAGCCGGTGTATGAGACATTGCCCGGCTGGCAGCACTCCCTCAGCCAGGTGCGGCGGCTGGCCGACCTGCCGTCCGCGGCCCGCGCGTACGTCGACCGGCTCCAGGACCTCGCCCACGCGCCTATCCGCTACGTCAGCCTGGGCACGCGCCGGGACCAGATCATCGAGGTGACGTAAACGCATGCTCGATCTCGCGGTGATCGGCGCCGGGCCGAGCGGGCTCGCGGTCGGTGTCGCGGCGAAGCAGGCGGGGCTCACCTGCTCGCTCTTCGACCGGGGGCCGATCGTCTCCAGCCTCCTCCGCTACCCCCTGTTCATGAGGTTCTTCTCGACGCCGGAGAAGCTCGAGATCGGCGGTTTGCCGTTCGTCGCGAGCGAGGACAAACCGACTCGGCGCGAGGCCCTCACCTACTACCGGAAGGTGGCGGAGTACTTCGAGCTCGACGTGCGCCAGTACCACACGGTGGAGCGGGTCACGCCCGAGACGGGCGGGTTCGAGCTGGTCGCCCGGCACCGGGGTGCGGCCGAACCCGAGATCGTGGGCGTGCGCAACGTCGTCTGCGCCACCGGCTATTTCGATTCACCCAACCTGCTGGGCGTCCCCGGCGAGGATCTGCCACACGTATCGCACTTCTTCACCGAGCCGCATCCCTACTGGCAGCAGAGCGTCGTCGTCGTCGGGGGCGGGAACAGCGCGGTCGAGGCGGCGCTCGAGGTCCATCGGGTCGGCGCGCGGGTCACGCTCGTGCATTTCCTGGGGGAGTTCGATCGCGGCGTCAAGCCGTGGATTCTCCCCGACATCATGAATCGCCTGAAGGATGGCAGCATTGCGGCCCGGTGGCGGAGTCGCGTCGCGGAGATCGGGCCGCGGCACGTGCTGATCCGCTGCGAGACGGACGGATCGACCGAGACCGTGCAGGCGGATTTTGTGCTCGCTCTTACCGGGTACCGGGCGGACCTGACACTGCTTCGAGCGATCGGAGTGACCGTCGACGAGGAGACCGGCGTCCCCCGGCACGCCCCGGAGACGATGGAGACCAACGTTCCAGGCGTCTATATCGCCGGCGTAGTGGCAGCGGGCGTGGACGCGAACAAGATCTTCATCGAGAACGGGCGCCTGCATGGCGGACTGATTTGCGCCCATATAAAGAGCAAACCCTCCAGGGTTGCCCCTGGAGGGTCATCGCCTGCCCGACATCGTGCGCCCTAGAACCCGATGTGCGAGCGAGACGATTACTGGTGCTCGGAGGCCAAACAAAGAGCCCCGCGCTCTCTTGTCAGGGCGAGGGGCCGGGTGCTACCTCCGGCAGCCGGGCTGTCTCGGAACAACGCGAGATCCCTTGGCTTTGCGCCCCGCCGTCGCCGGCGGTTAGCCCTGGACAGAGATATGCTGACCTGAACGTGTGGCAATAACGGTGCCTCGAGCGTAAGATGCGGTGCATCAAGGCCTATGCATTGCCAGCACGGTCAATCGTGTAGCGCAATATGCACTATTTCTTGCACAATGCATGGTGACACCGACAATTCTAGTGGCACCGTGCGCTTTCAAGGGCACTCTCGGACCTCGGGAGGTGACGGAAGCATTGTCCGCCGGGATTCGGCGGGTGTTCCCGGAGGCGTCGGTGCTCCAGTGCCCCGTTTCGGACGGCGGCGACGGGCTGCTCGAAGCCGTTTTACCGCCCGAAGCGCTGCGCGAGCGAGTGCAGGTGACCGGGCCGCTGGGAATGCCCGTGGCGGGCGATCTGGGCTGGCTGGACCACGAGACTGCGATCTTCGAGAGCGCCACTGCGTGCGGCATCGCGCTGCTCCGGCCCGATGAGCTCGATCCCCTGCGCACCACGACGCGCGGGGTGGGGGAGTTGATTTGGGAGGCCGTGGAGCGTGGTGCCACAACCGTGGTGGTGGGGCTGGGCGGCTCGGCCACGGTGGACGGTGGCGCCGGCGCCGGCCGCGGGCTGGGGTGGACGCTCGTCGACGGGCACGGTGAGCCGCTCGAGGAGGGCGGCGGCCCGCTGGCGCAGCTGGCGGACCTCCACGGGGGCTGGGCGCTCGACGCCAAGGTCATCGCGCTGCACGACGTGTCCACACCGCTCATCGGGTCGGACGGGGCGGCTCCGGTCTTCGGGCCTCAGAAGGGCGCCGGGCCGGCGGCGCTGAGGCTGCTGGAGCGCGGCCTCGAGCGCCTGGCGCAGGTGATGACGCGGCACGGGCGCCCCGAGCTGGCGACACTCCCGGGAAGCGGCGCGGCGGGAGGGCTCGGGGCCGGGCTTGCCTTCTTCGCCAAGGCACAGCTCACGCCCGGGGCGGAGTGGCTCTTGTCCCGCGTCGGTTTCGACGCCGCGCTCGCCAGGGCGGATTTCGTCGTCACGGGCGAGGGCTCCTTCGACCGGACCTCGCTGGTCGGCAAGGCGTCCGGAGAGGTGATGCGACGCGCGCAGGCGGCGAGGAAGAAGGTGGCGGTCGTGGCCGGAACGGTCGCCGGCCTGATCGGCGTTCACGCCGTGGACGGCCAAGGGAAAGTGCTCGACGCTGCGGGGATCGCCGCGCTTGGTGAGCGAGTGACGCGCGAGGCGTTCGGGTTGCCTCCGGCTTAGGGGGGGTCTATCTTGCGGTCCTCATGCCCGAAGTCGCCAATGTGATGGACAGGCTCGTGTCGCTGGCCAAGCGACGCGGGTTCGTGTTTCAGTCTTCGGAGATCTACGGCGGCCTCGGCTCGGTGTGGGACTACGGGCCGCTCGGCGTAGAGCTCAAGAAGAACATCAAGGAGCGCTGGTGGCGCTCGATGGTGCACGAGCGGCACGACATCGAGGGGCTCGATGCCGCGATCCTGATGCACCCGAAGGTCTGGGAAGCGTCCGGTCACGTCTCCGGCTTCACGGATCCCCTGGTCGACTGCAAGCAGTGCAAGAACCGCTTCCGCGCCGACGATCCGAAGATCAAGGGGACGCCGGGGCAGCCGGACGCGCAGTGTCCCGTCTGCGGTACCAAGGGCACGCTCACCGCGCCGCGACAGTTCAATCTGATGTTCAAGACGTTCATGGGCCCGGTCGAAGAGCAGGCCGCGGTCATTTTCATGCGGCCCGAAACCGCGCAGGGGATTTACGTCAACTATCTGAACGTGCTGCAGTCTTCGCGGCAGAAGATTCCGTTCGGCATCGCGCAGATCGGGAAAGCATTCCGCAACGAGATCACGCCCGGCAATTTCATTTTCCGCACCCGCGAGTTCGAGCAGATGGAAATGCAGTTCTTTGTAAAGCCGGGCTCGGAGAACGAGTGGTTCGAGTTCTGGCGCGCCGAGCGCATGAATTGGGTGCGGGGGCTCGGGATTCGGGAAGAGAAGCTGCGCTGGCATCAGCACGGCAAGGACGAGCTCGCGCATTACGCGAAGGACGCCTACGACATCCAGTATGAATTCCCGTTCGGTTGGAACGAATTCGAGGGGATTCATAATCGCACCGACTTCGACTTGACGAATCATCAGAAGCACGCCGGCAAGAAGCTCGACTATCTCGATACGAAGACGAACGAGCGGTTCATCCCGTACGTCGTCGAGACGTCGGCCGGTGCCGACCGCACGACGCTCGTCGTGCTGTGCGACGCCTATAAAGAAGAAGCGGTGCAGGGCGGCGAAGAGGCGGGCGAAGGCGGAGACGTGCGTGTCGTGCTCAAGCTCAAGCCCTCGCTCGCGCCGCTGAAGGCCGCCGTCTTCCCGCTCGTCAACAAGGACGGGATGCCCGAGCTCGCGCACAAGATTCATGACGACCTGCGCAAGCACTTCAACGTCTTCTACGACGACGGCGGATCGATCGGCCGCCGCTACCGGCGGCAGGACGAAGCGGGCACTCCGTACGGCATCACGATCGACGGCCAGTCCACTCAGGACCAGACCGTGACGGTCCGCGACCGCGACACGCTGAAGCAGGACCGCGTGGCGATGGGCCAGCTGGTCGCATATCTGTCGAAAAAGCTCGCGGGGTGAAGCGGGTCGTACTCGAGTGCCGTGATCTGTTCTTCCGCGGCAAGCTTCAGGAAGTCATCCGACGCGCGGGCGGGGAAATGGTCTCGGCCGAGCCGTGTGATCTTGCCGTGATCGAGCTGGGAAGCGCGACCGCACTCGAACGCATCCGCGATCTCGCCGGGCGCGCTGTCCCGGTGCTCGCATTCGGCTCGCATGTGGATGCGGCCGGGTTGCGAGCGGCCCGGGAGCTGGGTGCGCGCGCAGTGCCGAATTCCGAAATTGAGAACTCGCTGCGCGCGCTCTTGTAGGTTCTAGGACCGGCTGCGGCGGCGCGTTGCCGCCGCCTTGCGAGCGGCCCGCGAGCGATTGCCTGCGCCGCGCCGCCGCGCGGAGCTGCGCGCCTGGCGCGATATCGCGGACCGCGATGCACCGGAGTGTCCTTCACGCTTCAGCGCGCGACGCACGCCTCGCGCGCGCGTCTGCGAGGTCCCTGTACCGCGCCGGCCGCGCGATTCCTCCCGCGCATCCTGCTCGTTGCGAACCGGCAGCTCGACGCCGGCGCGCCGCGCTTTCGACAGACCGATCGCGATCGCCTGCTTGGTATTCCGCACGCCGTGTTTCCCCTCGCGCACGTGATGCATCTCCTCACGCACGAACTCGCCGGCCTGCGTGCTCGGCGACTTCCCTTCGCGTTTGTCTTGTTCGGCGCGCTCCATCGTCTCTTTGTCTGGCATGATGATGCTCCCCGGATAGGTGTCCGCTCGCATCATTGGGAAATGCAGCAAGAGCCGGAATGCGTCTTTGGAGCGGTTTAGGGATTAACCCCGGTTTCCTTGGCGAGCGCCGCGGCGACGACGCGTAAATCGTTCGTGAACTGACCCATTTCCCGGTGACGGTCCTCGCTAGTGTGCTGCCGGAGGATCGCAGATGGATGAATCGTCGCCATGACGTGCGGGGCCAGGCGACTGTCCCTCAGGACGCCGCGATCGCGCGTGACGCGGACGTCGGGCCCGAGCAACGCCTGGGCGGCGGTCGCGCCCATGCACACGAGGATCTGCGGCTTCACCACCTCGATTTCCTTCTCGAGCCACGGCAGACAGGCGGCGACTTCCCGGGCATTGGGCTTCTTGTGCATGCGCCGGCGATGGACGGCGATCCACTTGAAATGCTTCACGACGTTCGTGACGTACGCGTCGTCCCGCTCGATGCCCGCCGCGGCGAGCGCCTCATTGAGGATGCGGCCGGCGGGACCGACGAACGGGGCGCCTTGCCGGTCTTCCATGTCGCCAGGTTGCTCGCCCACCAGCATGATCCGCGCGCCAGCCCGACCCTGGCCGAAGACGGTTTGCGTCGCGGTCTTGTACAAGGGACAGCCATGACAGTCGGCCGAGGCTTTTCGCAGCGCGGTCAGCGACGAGCGGCGCGGCAGGTAGGGGATGGCGCTGAGCCAGGGCGCGGTGCGTGTGGCCATGACGCCGTATACCCCGTACGCTTGGGCGAGGGGTAGGAGACGGTAGGGGAAGGTAGGAGACGGTAGGAGACGGTAGGAGACGGTAGGGGACGGTAGAGGATGCGACGAGCGGGAAAGCGAATCGACGTATTAGTGCTCGGTGCCGGCGCGGCTGGTCTTGCCGCGGCGCGCGATCTCTCCCAGGCCGGGCTCCGCGTGACGGTGATCGAAGCGCGGCCGCGCGTCGGTGGCCGTATCCTCACGCTCCACGATCCGCGCTCGCCGGTTCCCATCGAGCTCGGCGCCGAGTTCGTGCACGGCGAGGCGCCGGAGACGCTGGCGGTGGCGCGGGCGGCGGGCCTCGCGGTCCTCGAGCTGCCCGATGTCCACGAGATCGCCGTCTCGGGAAGATTCGAGACGCGCGGCGACTTCTGGGACGCGATCAGCCGGATGAACAAGGACCTCGCGCGGCGTGTCGCGGCGCGGGGCGCAGACTTCCCCGTGAGCGAATATCTCGATCGCAAGAAAGCGCCGGGGGGCGCGCTGGGGCGCGGCATGTTGCGCGGATTTATCGAAGGATTCTACGCCGCGGAGCCCGAGCGCCTCAGCGCCAAATCGCTGGCCGAGGAGGCCGGCGAGAACGAGGAAGATTCGCTGGAAGGAAAACAGTTTCGGATCGCCAACGGCAACGACGCGCTCATGCGCTGGCTGCGCGACGGGCTCGATCCCGAGCGCTGCGAGGTCCGTCTCAGCACCGTCGCGGAGATCGTGCGGTGGAAGCGCGGTGGCGCGAGCGTCGAGTGCCGGGCTGGAGATGGTGCCGCGCTTTCCACGTTGAGCGCCAGGGCGTTGATCGTCACGGCGCCGCTGGCGGTATTGAAAGCGGGCGCCGTGAGATTCGATCCGCCGCTTGCCGGCAAGCAGCGCGCGATGGCGAAGCTCGAGACGGGACAGATCTTCAAGATCGTGCTGCGGTTTCGCGACGCGTTCTGGGAGAAGCCCGACTTTCTGAAGGAGCGCCGCCGCCATAATCGCAGCGACGGCGCCGGGATGAATTTCCTCCACGCCCCCGGTGGAGAAGTGCCGACGTGGTGGACGGCCGCGCCGGTGCGGGCGCCGATTCTCACCGGCTGGGTCGGCAGCGTCACGGCCGAGGCACTCCTCTCCGAAGAGCCGCACATCCGGCTGGAGCGCAGCCTGGTGGCGCTGTCGGAGATCCTGGCCGTGCCGCGGCGCGAGCTGGAGATGCAGCTCGACGGCTGGTCGAGTCACGATTGGCGCGCCGATCCATTCGCGCGCGGCGCGTACAGCTATATCGGCGTCGGGGGGGTTGGAGCGCCCCGCGCGTTGGGCCGGCCGGTCGACGGCACGCTGTTCTTTGCCGGCGAAGCGACGAACGGCGAGCAAATCGGGACGGTCGCGGGCGCGCTGGCGAGCGGCCGGCGGGCGGCGCGGGAGGCGTTGCGCGTGCTACAATAGAGACACCTTTTCCCCGGGGCCCGACGCATGCCGGTCGTCGCCAAGACCGTCCTTCTGCTCATCTGTTCCAACATCTTCATGACGTTCGCCTGGTATGCGCATTTGCGAAATCTCAGCCAGCGACCCTGGATCGTCGCCGCGCTCGTGAGCTGGGGCATCGCGTTGTTCGAGTATCTGCTGCAGGTCCCAGCGAACCGCATCGGCCATACCGCGCTCGAGCTGGGCCAGCTCAAGATCATCCAGGAGGTGATCACGCTGAGCGTCTTCGTCCCGTTCGCGGTCTTCTACATGAAAGAGCCGGTGCGGCTGAACTACCTGTGGGCGGGACTGTGTCTCTGCGGCGCAGTCTTCTTCCTGTTCCGCCGATGACCATGGATCGCGATCGCGCGCTGCTCCGCCACTTCCTCGGCGCCATTGCGTATCGCACGCAGAAAGCGCTGCGCGACGCGCCGCCGCACTACGCGAGCTTCAGCGCGGGCAATCGCGTCCGCACGCCGGTCGAGCTGATCCGTCACATGGCGTCGCTGATGGGATACGTCCGCACGTTTTTCAAGGGGGGCACGTATCAGGCGGAACCGCTCGAATCATTCGAGCACGAGGTCGCGCGGTTTCACCGGAATCTCGAGGACGTGAGCGCGCTGCTCGCGAGCGGCGTGAAGTGCTCGATCACGACCGAGCAGCTGCTGCAGGGACCGTTTGCCGATACGATGACGCACGTCGGCCAGCTGGCGATGCTGCGGCGACTCGCCGATTCGCCCGTCGCGCCCGAGAATTTCATTTACGCCGACATTCGTGGGGACCGGGTGCACGCGGATCAGCCGCCGCCGGCGCGCCCCGACGAGCATTGGCCGGAGCAGCCGACGTAGTCAGCGCGTCAGCGCGACGCCCCAGGCTCCCGCGCCCGCCGTGATCGTCCTGACGACTTGCCGCTTCTCGGTATCGACGACCGAGACGTCGCCCGAGAGCCCGTTGGCTGTGTACAGCGTGCGGCCGTCGGCGCTGATCGCGATGCCCCAGGGCCGCCGCCCCACCGGAATGCTCGCGACCTGGCGGCGCGCGATGAGATCCACCACGGCGACACTGTTGCCGCGTCCCGTCGCCACGTACGCCAGCCTCTCATCAGGTGAAAGGGCCGCACCCACCGGCTTCGCACCCGAGTCGGTGATGGCGATCGTGGCCGCGGCGCGATGGTGGCCCACGTCGATGATCGTGAGCATGCGGCCAATCTCGGACGTCACGTAGGCCGTTCGCCCGTCCGCGGCGAACACGACGGCGCGCGGCCGCGCGCCCACCAGGACGTTGGCGACGACGCGCTGCGTGCGCGTATCGATGGCCGATACCGTATTGCTCGACTCGCCGGTCACGTAGGCCCAGCGGCCGTCGGGACTGATCGCCACGCCTTCGGGCTCGAGTCCGACGACGATCCGCGCGGCGACGCGGCGAGCGGCGAGGTCGATGGCGCTTGCAGTGCCGGCGTCTTCGTTCGACGCGTAGATCCAGCGGCCGTCGCGGCTCACCGCGAACTGTTCCGGGTCCGTGCCCGCGGGCAGCCGGTCCACGATTCGGCGCGTCGCGATGTCGATGGCGACGATGCCGTCCGCCGGGCCCGCGGTCTGTCGCAGCGTGTCACTCAGCGCGACGTAGACGCGGCGACCGTCGTGACTCACCTGAATGCCGCGGGGGCGACCGGGCACGGGAATGTCGCCGAGGAGGAAGCTCGAGTCGGCGTTGATCACCGAGATCGTGCGCGCCAGCTCGTTGCTGACGAATAGGAGCGGCGCTCCCGGCCCGGCGGGCGCCTGCTGTGGCGGGTATACCAGGAACACGAGGCGTAAGACTGTGTACGTCAACACGTCTTCGCCGTCCGTGGGATACGTGGCATGGACCTTCGTGCTTTCGGGTCTGTTTCTCTGCGCCAGCGCGTTGCTGGGTCCCGCGCCGGTCGGCGCGTGGTTCGCTTACGTACCCCTCACGCCCCCAGTGTAGCCCTTTTAAGGACATTGCCGTGAAGCGAGCCCTCGTCCTCCTCGCCGCCCTGATTCCGGCTTGCAAATCCGACCACCCTCCCCTCGCGCGCGCGTCCGACGCGCCGTCCCGCGCGGACCCCGCCACGGCGACGGCGCACGCCATCGCGGCGCCCGCGGGCAACGAGTGGACGACGCCGAGCGGCGACCTGGCCATGTCGCGCTTCTCCTCGCTCGCGCAGATCACGGCCGCCAACGTCGCGCAGCTCAAGGTGACGAGCACGTTCTCGACCGGCGTGCTGCACGGGCATGAAGGCAATCCGCTCGTCGTGAACAACATGATGTACGTCGTGACGCCGTTCCCGAACATCCTGTACGCGATCGATCTCACGCAGCCGGGCGGCGCGGTGAAATGGATCTATCAGCCGCGGCCGAGCGACCGTTCTGAAGGGATCGCGTGCTGCGACGTGGTGAATCGCGGCGCGACGTACGCCAATGGCCGGATCTACTACAACACGCTCGACGACCACACCGTCGCCGTCGATGCGAAGACCGGCAAGGAAATCTGGAACGTGACGGTGGGCAACATCGACATCGGCGAGACGATGACGATGGCGCCGCTCGTCATCAAGAACAAAGTGATCGTCGGCAACAGCGGCGCCGAGCTGGGCGTGCGCGGCTGGGTGAAAGCGCTCGACGCGGGCAGCGGCAAGGAGCTGTGGCGCGCCTACTCGACCGGCCCGGACAGCGACGTGCGCATCGGGCCCAACTTCAAGCCGTTCTATCCCGACCACCGCGGCGCCGATCTCGGCGTGAAGACGTGGAGCGGTGAGCAATGGAAGCTGGGCGGCGGTACGGTGTGGGGGTGGCTGTCGTACGATCCCGAGCTCAACCTCTTCTACTACGGCACCGCCAATCCCGGCGTGTGGAATCCCGACATGCGGCCGGGCGACAACAAGTGGTCGACGACGATCTTCGCGCGTGATCCTGACACCGGCGAAGCCCGCTGGGCCTACCAGATGACGCCGCATGATGCGTGGGATTACGACGGCGTCAACGAGAACATGCTGGCCGACATCCAGGTGGACGGCCGCACGCGTAAAGTGCTGGTGCATCCGGATCGCAACGGCTTCGTCTACACGCTCGATCGCGAGACCGGCGAAGTGATCACGGCGGGAAAATTCGTGTTCACCAACTGGGCCGACAGCATCAACCGCAAGACGGGCCGGCCGGTGGAGAATCCCGCGTTTCGCAGCAAGCAGGGCGTCGTGACGCGCGGGATTTGTCCGTCCTCCACCGGCGGCAAAGACGAGCCGCCGGGCGCCTTCTCGCCGGTGACGGGCTGGTTCTACTTCCCCAACACGAACGACTGCATGGATTACGAAGGGCTCGAGGCGAACTACATCGCCGGGACGCCCTACGTCGGCGCAAGTGTCCGGATGTACGCGGGACCGGGCGGCAAGCGCGGTGGGCTGAACGCGTGGGACGCGGCCGCGGGCAAGGCCGTCTGGCACATCGACGAAAACTTCCCCGTGTGGAGCGGCGTGCTCGCGACCCAGGGCGGCGTCGTGTTCTACGGCACGATGGACGGCTGGTTCAAGGCCGTGGATGCGAAGAACGGGCACGAGCTCTGGAAGTTCAAAGTCGGCTCGGGGATCGTCGGAAACCCCATCACGTATCTGGGGCCTGATGGCAAACAGTATGTCGCGGTCTATTCGGGAATTGGCGGCTGGATGGGCGCGGTGGCGTTCCCCGATGTGTCCACGTCGGATCCGTACACGGGCCTCGGTGTCGCAGGGGCGATCCCGGACATCAAAAAGGCCTCGGCGATGGGCGGCACGCTGTATGTGTTTTCGCTCTAGGCTTGCGGTGTTGTTCGTCGTTGCCCTGGCCGCCTGTCGCGGCGAAAAGCGGGCGCTCGGCGTGTGCGCTGATCCGAACAATCTGCCCTTTTCCAACGACAAGCTCGAAGGATTCGAGAACAAGCTCGCTGAGATGGTCGGCCAGGAGCTGGGGCGACCGATCCGCTACACCTGGATGCCGCAACGCCGCGGCTTCGTCCGCAACACGCTGCGCGCCGGCAGATGCGACGTGATCATGGGCGTGCCGTCGAGCTTCGAGCTCGCGCGGCCGACCGAGCCGTACTATCGCTCGACGTACGTCTTCGTGTCGCGCCGTGACCGGCACCTGCATCTCACCTCGCTCGACGATGCCCGCCTCAAACATCTGCGGATCGGCGTGCACGTCATCGGCGACGACTATGCCGGCGTCCCGCCCGCCGACGCGCTCGCGCGCCGCCACATCGTGCGCAACGTCGTCGGCTACAGCATTTACGGCGACTACTCGAAACCAAATCCACCGGCCGACTTGATCGATGCCGTGATTCGGGGCGACGTCGACGTCGCGATCGCGTGGGGGCCGCTGGCTGGATACTTCGCGGGCCGCTCGACCGTGCCGCTCGACGTCGCGCCCGTATCGCCACAAATCGATTTGCCGTTCTTGCCGCTGGTCTTCGACATCTCCATGGCGGTCCGGCGCGGCGACGATTCGCTGCGCGCCCGCCTCGACGCCGTCATCGAGCACCGCCAGCACGAGATCGAGCGGTTGCTCGAGCAGTACGGCGTTCCGCTGTTGCCCCTCAAGGCCGAGAGCTGATCATGCGAATGACACTGACCGTTGCCGCAATCCTCGTCCTTGCCGTGCTGCTGGCCGCGCCGGCGCAGCAGCCCGTACAGCAAGCGCAACCCACGCACGCCTCGCAAATGGCGAGTCGAACCCCGGTCCAGCAACAGATGGGTCCGCTTCCCGGGCCGGGGCCGGACACTTTGAATGAAGCCACGAACCCGTACGCTGCCGATGCGGCCGCGATTCGCGAAGGCCGTCGGCTGTTCGGCTGGTACAACTGCGCCGGCTGCCACGGTGACCACGGCGGCGGCGGCATGGGGCCGAGCCTGCGCGACTCGACGTGGATCTATGGCGGGACGGACATGCGAATCTTTAGCTCGATCGCGGCCGGCCGGACCAAGGGGATGCCGTCGTGGGGCCCCAAGCTCCCGCCTGAGCAAATCTGGAAGCTCGTCGCGTACATCCGGACGCTCGGTACCTCGAAGGAACCGGACAAGCCGTGACGCCGGGCGCGCCTACGGCTGTCCGAGGTGCGTGAGGAACGTCAGCGGTAGAGCGATGAGTGCCGCGATCACGATCAGCACGAGAAAGACCCAGCCCGCCGCATTGAGCACGCCTTTGCTCGCATGCTTGCCCATGCGCTCCTTGTCGCCTGCCGCGGTGAGAATCGGATAGTATGTCAGCGGCATCAGCACCATGCCGAGAATAATGGAATAGTCGACGAGCTTGAGCGGCTGAATGCCGGTGACGGCGATCAACGTCCCGAGCGCGAGCGTGCCGACCCAGGCGATGGTGAATTTGGGGACCTCGCGTGGCGGCAGATTCTTGTCCCACTTCAGGCGGAAGAATTGGCACGTGTTGTAGCCGGCACACAGTGCCGTCTCGACCGCGGCGCTACTGATCGTTGCGAGCATGCCGAGGAGCGCGAGGGTCAGGCCGGCGTGGCCAAGCGCCAGCGCCGGAGGCATGGCCGTCGACGGCAGCAGCTCGGGGAAGATACCGCGCGGCAAGAAGACGAGCGCGCCGAGCACGAGCAAGGCGACGGTGATGAGCGCCCCCAGCGCGGTACCGCTGACCGCGATCATCGTGTTCTCCGACAGCGCACTCGCGTCCCATTTCTCTTCGATCGCGCCCGACGAGTAGAAATGGACCTCGTACTCCATCAGGAGCGCGCTGAAGATGCCGACCGCGAAGTAGCCGTACAGCAGCGTCGCGTGGCGGCCGTGCAGCGGGGAAGGAGGGGGTGGCGGCAACGCGCCGTGGAGCTTCCACGCGGCGACGCCGAACACGATCATCAGCAACCCCCACAGTCCGAACGTGCGCTCGATCCACTGGAAGTGCAGCAGCCAGACCAGCGCGCCCAGGATGAGCGCGCCGGCCACGGTCAGCAGCTGCTGATTCCAACCGGTGAGCAGATGCAGGATGATCCCGATCGCTCCGAGCTCCGCGGTGCAGGTGATCAGGTTCAGCAGGTTGGACGCCACCAGCGTAAAGACGCCGAGGCGCTCGCCGAGTTGCCGGCGCACGACGCCGAACACCGCTTCGTGCGTGACGGCGGCGACGCGGCCGCACATCTCCATGTAGAGGATGATCGCGACCGTGCCGAGGGCGATCGTCCAGATCAGCGCGTATCCGAACAGCGCGCCCGCCTGCATCGTGAACACGATCTGCCCGAGGTCGACGAAGCCGCCGAGCGCCGTCATGATGCCGAGCGTGAGCTGCAGGATCTTCTTCACGGCCTTGCGAGCGCGAGCCAGGCGCGGGCGCGCGTCACACCAGCTCGCGCGACGGGCTGATCAATGGGGCGAGGACGTCCGGCGACTCGGGCGTCCGCGGTCGGTCGTGACAAGACGGCAGGAGGAGCGTCGCCAGGATCTGGAGCAAGATGATCAACGAAAACACCGCGCTGGCGAGGACCGCGATCTGCGCCATGAAGCGGGTGCGGCCGGCCACCAGATCGTCCTCCGCGCGCGGTGCGGCGGCCGTCCAAATGGCCCGCCCCGCAATGCCTGCGGCCGCGGCGAGGACGAAGGCCACCAGCGAGACGACGCGCGGCGCCAGCGCGGAATGGACTCGGCAGACCTCGTGCACGGCGAAGTAGCTCACCACGAGACTGGCAAACCACGCGGCCGGCGGGGCGAAACAGGCAAACCAGAGAATGGCCGGAGCGCTAGAAGAGGCGGGGCGAGACATAGAGCATGTAGTAGAGCGGCACCCAGATCAGCGCGATGAAGAACCAGTACATCACCGCATCCGCGACATCGGCGAAATGCTTTCTCTGGATGGGCGCCCACAAGAACAGCGCCAGGAAAACGAGCGTCTCGCCAAAGTCGAAAGCCAGCAGCGTCGTGTGCATCCCGATGGTGATCCACACCGTCGAGCCATACGCCGATCCGTCCCAACGGAAAGGCAGGGCGTGGAGCTCGTACGCGCGGATCAGGACGATGACGGCTTCGACGACGGCACCGACGATCGACCACAGGATCACCGCGCCGCGGTCCAGGCTCTTGGCCGCGCGCCCGAGTAGCCAGGCCGGGATGAGGCTGAGCAGCATGGCCCCGATGAACACCGTGCCGGCGGCAATGCTGGGCAGCGGCGTTCCCGACGGCGGCCACGACGGGCTACGACGACTCAAGTAGACATACGCCACAGCGCACAGCGCGAGGGACGAACCCTCGATGACCATGAAGCCGAGTGTGCCCCACCACGTCGGCGAGGCGACGCCGAAGCCTTCGCCGGGCAACTGCGAGACGTCGACCGATTTCGGATGGGCGCTCTCCCGAATCACGCCGACCCTCCCGCCTTGGGCCAGGCCCAGATGATGAGCGGCGGAATCGCCAACGCCGTCCCGACGACGAGTCCCCACGGGGTGAAGATCAGCATCACGAGGCCGACCGTCGTTCCCACCGCGCTGAAGAACGTCCACACCGTCGGGCCGGGCAGGGGAATCCGCCGCACCGGAATCGCATCGAGCGCCGTCGTGAACAGCAGCTCACGCCGATCGGGCGGCAGTCCGACGACGATCGGTCGCTCATCGGCGCTGCTTCGATCCCACAGCGGAGCTCGGCTCTCGACAACCGGCAGGACGGCGAAGTTGCCGGGTGGCGGCGGCGACGTCGTCGCCCATTCGAGCGTATCGGCGCCCCAGGGATCGTCACCGGCGCGGGCTCCGCGGAACGCGCTCACGATCAAATTGGCGACCGTGACGAGCACGCCCAGCGCCAGGATGTAGGCGCCGATGGTCTCGACCAGATTCAGGCCACCCCAGCCGGTCTCCGCGAGATAGGTATAGGTACGGCGCGGCATGCCGTGCAGGCCGAGGATGTGCATCGGGAAGAACGTGAGGTTCTGCCCCACGAAGATCAGTCCGAACGCGAGGCGTCCCAGCGTCGCGCTCGGCATGCGGCCGGTGGCTTTCGGATACCAGTAGATCAGCGCGCCGAGGACTGGGAAGACGGCGCCCCCGATCAGCACGTCGTGCAGGTGTCCGACGACGAAGTAACTGTCGTGCGCCTGCAGGTCGAACGGCACCGAGGCGAGCATCACGCCGGTGAGGCCGCCGCGCACCAGGATGAAGAAGAATCCGACGACGAACAGCAGCGGGACGCGCCATTGCGGCCGGCCGCTCCACAGCGTCGCGATCCAGCAAAACAGCTGGATCGCCGTCGGGATCGTGACGATGAGCGACGACGCCGTAAAGAAACTCAGTCCGAGCTGCGGCATTCCGACTGCGAACATGTGGTGCACCCAGACGCCGAAGCTGATGATGCCGGTCGCGATCGTGGCGAAGACGATCGCGGTGTACCCGAACATCGGCCGCCGGGAAAACGTCGTGATGAGATGCGAGATGATCCCGGTGCCGGGCAGGAAGATGATGTAGACCTCGGGGTGCCCGAACATCCAGAAGAGGTGCTGCCACAATACGGGATCGCCGCCATAGGGCTGCACAAAGAACCGCGTGTTGATCAGGCGATCGGCGGCGAGGAAGGCCGTGCTCGCGACGGCGATCGTCGTCATCGCGAACACGATCATGAACGACGTGACGAGCATGCTCCACACGAACAACGGCATGCGGTTGAGCGACATCCCGGGCGCGCGTTGCTTCAAGATCGTGATGATGAGCGTGACGGCCACGCACAGCATCGAGATCTCCGTGAACGTGATCATCTGGGCCCAAATGTCGGAGCCCTTGGTCGGGTCGAACGGTAATTCGGAGAGCGGCGTGTAGCTGAACCATCCCGCCGGCGGTCCATTGCCCGTCAGCAGCCCACTATAGAGGAAGAGACCGCCGAACAGATACACCCAGTATGCGTAGGCGAGCACCCGAGGAAAAACGACGTTGCGCGTGCCGATCATCAACGGGACGAGATACACCCCGAGGCCCATCATCACGGGCACCGCGAACAGGAACATCATCGTCGTCCCGTGCACGCTGAAGAACTGGTTGTAGAGCTGCGGCGAGAGCAGGTGGTTGTCCGGACGCGCGAGCTGCGTGCGCATCGTCAGCGCGAGCGCGCCGCCCAGCGCGAGAAAGAACAGGGCCGTGACGATGAACCGCACGCCGACGCGTTTGTGATCGACCGTCGTGAAAAACCCCTTGATGCCGCGCGGCGTCCCCCACGCGCGCTCGAGCGCGTCCCGTTCGGCCGGCGTCGCGAGGGCGGTCATCGCAGTGTCGCGAGATACGCGAGCAGCGCCGGAAGATCGGAGCCGCGGACGAGGTTCGCCGGCATGCGATTGCCGGGCTTCATCCCTTGCGGATTCTCGACCCAGCCGCCGAGCTCTCGGCGCGTGTTGAACGCCGCGCCGGCGCCGAGCATGCGGCGTCCCGCGATGTGGGTGAGATCGGGCGCCACCGATCCGGCGCTCGGCGTCCCCCGAATCGTGTGACAGAAGGGGCAGGCCGCGGTGAGAAAAACCTGCTGCCCACGCGTGGTCGAATCGGTCCGCGGCGCGGGCGCGTTCCGCATTTCGTTCGCGTACCAGGCCGCGAAGCTGTCCGGCGGCTGCGCCACGACGAGCAACATCATCTTCGCGTGCTGCGTGCCGCAGTACTCCGCGCAGGGGGCGGCGTACACGCCGGGCGTATCGGCTTGTATCAGGAAGGCGCTGCTGTAGCCGGGGACGAGATCCGACTTGCCGTGTAGATTCGGCGCCCAGAAGGAATGAATGACGTCACTCGACTCGAGCGTCAGCACGACGATACGGCGGAGCGGAATGTGTAGCTCGTTCGCCGTCGTCACCTCGTAGGGCCACGTGGATTGCTGGTAGCGGATTTCCCACCACCACTGGTGGCCGACGAGACGCACGCGCAGCGTGTCGGCGCCCGCCGGGCCGGCGCTTGCCATCTCGATGCCATGGCCAGTCCGATAATCCACGAATCCGAGCGCGAGCAGCAGCAGTGTGCTGAGGATCAGCGCGGTTCCCACCGCTCCGAACTGCCGGCGGCCAACCCCGGCGTCGGCTTCGCGCTCCGTCAGTCCCCGGCTGGCGAATAGAGACCAGGCGAGGAATCCGAGCACCACGAGCCAGATGATCGCCGCGAGTGCGAAGAACACGCGAGCGAGATGGGCGATCGCCGCCGCCTGCGGCGACGCCGGAATCAGTACCGTATGTGCTGAGACGGCGGCGTCTTGCATGCAATCATTAGTACCCGTGCCCCTCTAAATCCAAGGGATGAGATCCTCATTGGCACGTCGGTTAATCCCCGGGTTACAACAACGGCATCGAAAACCCACCACCATTCTCGGAGGGACTATGCGACCGGCAGGTATCATCGGCGTCCTGTTGATCGTGTTCGGCGCCATCGTGCTCGTTCTGCGTGGCGTGTCGTACGTGAAAGACCGCGATAAGGCGGATCTCGGCATCGCGACGATCACGACCGAGCGGCGGGGATTCATTCCGCCGTGGGTCGGCGGCGTGGCGGTCCTCGCAGGCGTCGTGCTGCTCTTCGCCGGCCGTCGCTCCGGCATCCCGCCGGTGTAGCACAGGTGCTGGGCCTCGGCCGCGCCGAGGCCCCTCCCATCTATGACGAACACGAACGCAACGACGTCGTCTCCTCCGACGTTGCTCGGTACCGGCATCGAGGGGCTGGACGACATCCTGTACGGCGGGTTCTCCGCCGGTGGTCTCTACTCGATCGAGGGCGATACGGGGGCCGGCAAGACCACCCTCTGCCTGCAGTTCCTGCTCGAGGGGGGACGGCAAGAGGAGCGCGTGCTGCTGGTCACGTTGTCCGAGTCGGCCGCGGACCTGCGGAACATGGCCCGCTCGCACGGCTGGAGCCTGGACGGGGTCGAGATCCTGGAGCTGGTCGCGTCGGACCGCGAGCTGTCTCCGGACTCGCACTACACGATGTTTCACCCGTCGGAGGTCGAGCTGACGGAGACCACGCGCGCCATCATCGAGGCGGCCGAGCGGATCAAGCCCGCTCGGATCGTGCTCGATTCAGTCGGCGAGCTCCGCTTGCTCGCGCAGTCGTCGCTGCGGTACCGGCGGCAGATCCTCGCGCTGAAGAGCTTCTTCAACAAGCACAACGCGACCGTGCTGATGGTCGACGATCCGCGCGCGGACAATGAAGAGCTCGCGATCTCGAGCATCGCGACCGGCATCATCACGCTCGAGCGCGGTCCGACCGAGTACGGCGGTTTCCGGCGCCGGCTGCAAGTGCTGAAGATGCGCGGCCGCAGCGTGCGTGAAGGCTATCACGACTGCCGCATTCGCACCGGCGGCATCGAAGTGTATCCGCGTCTGGTCGCGGCCGAGCACGGCCGCCCGTACGCGCGGGAATCGATCAAGAGCGGACTCGCCGCGCTCGACGACCTGCTCGGCGGCGGGCTGGCGCGCGGCACGAGTTCGCTGTTCCTGGGACCGGCCGGGACCGGCAAGTCGTCGCTCGCGACGCAATACGCGCGCGCGGCGGCAGCGCGCGGCGAGCATGCCGCGATCTTCCTGTTCGATGAGGCGATCAACACGTTCCTCGAGCGCTCGGCCGGGCTGGGGTTCGACGTGCAGCCGCTGGTGGCCGCGGGCCGACTCACGCTGCGCCAGGTGGATCCGGCGGAGCTCGCGCCCGGAGAGTTCTCGGCGCTGGTGCGCGAGACCGTCGAGAAGCACGACACCCGCGTGGTCGTGATCGACAGCTTGACGGGCTACCTGAATGCGATGCCGAGCGAGCGGATGCTCGCGCTCCACCTGCACGAGCTGCTCGGTTATCTGGGCGGGCAGGGCGTGACGACGATCATGCTCATGGCGCAACACGGGCTGGTGGGCACCACGGGCGAGGCCCCCATCGACGCGAGCTACCTCGCCGACACCGTCGTGCTGCTGCGCTTCTTCGAGGCGCGGGCCGAGGTGTGCATCGCCATTTCCGTGGTCAAGAAGCGCACGGGACGCCACGAGCGCACGATTCGCGAGCTGGTGTTCGAGGACGGGACGATCGGGGTCGGCGAGCCGATCACCAACTTCGTCGGCGTCCTGTCAGGAGCACCGCGGCTCGTCGAGGACGGCGCGGACGATCGGCGGAAAGTGAAGCGGGACAAGTGACCGAACGGTTGCTGCTGTTGCCGCCCACGCCGCGCGACGCCGAGCTCAGTCGCGAGATTCTCGCGGAAGCCGGCCTGACGCCGTTCGTTTGCCGGACGCTCGCAGAGTTGTGCCGCGAGATCGCCGCGGGCGCCGGTGCCGTGCTCCTGGCCGATGCCGCGTTGAAGGAAGGCGATCCGGCGCGGCTGGCCGAGGCGCTCTCGCATCAGCCCGCGTGGTCCGACGTCCCCGTGATCCTGTTGACGCCGCTCGGCCCCGATTCGCTCACGGCCATCTGGGCGATGGAGACGCTCGGCAACATCACCGTGCTCGACCAGCCGGTGCGGGTGATGACGCTGGTCAGCGCCTTGCGCACGGCAGTGAAGGCACGGCAGCGGCAGTACGAGCTGCGGGACCGGCTCGAGGCGCTGCGCCAGACCGACCGGCAGAAAGACGAATTTCTCGCGACGCTGTCGCACGAGCTGCGCAACCCGCTGGCGCCGATCCGGAACGCGCTGCACGTACTGCGGCTCGCCGGCAACGACGACCAGACGCGCGCGCGGGTCGTCGATACGATGGAGCGCCAGGTCGCCAACGTCATTCGCCTGGTGGACGACCTGCTCGAGCTGTCGCGCATCAACCAGGGCCGCATCGAGCTGCGGCGCGAGCGCGTGAAGCTGCACACGGTGCTGCGCAGCGCGCTCGAATCGTGCGCGCCCCAGGTCGAGGCGGCCGGCCACGAGCTGATCGTCTCGGAAAGCCGCAAGCCGGTGCTGCTCTACGCCGACCCACTGCGGCTCGTCCAAGTGATCTCGAATCTTCTCACCAACGCCGCGAAGTACACCGATCGGGGCGGACGGATCGAAGTCAGCACGCGCGCGGAAGGGCCGGACGCCGTGATCAGCGTCAAGGACACGGGCCTCGGCATTCCGCCCGAGATGCTGACGCGCATCTTCGAGATGTTCGTCCAGGTCGATCCCGCGCGCGATCGTGCCCGCCAGGGGCTCGGCATCGGCCTGACGCTCGTGAAGCGCCTGGTCGAGCTGCACGGCGGCCGCGTGGAGGCACGCTCCGCGGGGCTCGGCAAGGGGAGCGAATTCATCATTCACCTCCCGGCGTTCGCCGATCAGCGCGCGCAGCGGGACGAAGCCGAGCGCGATCCCGTCACGACGGAGCGGCGCAAGCACGACGTCGTGCGACTGCGGATTCTCGTCGTGGACGATCATCACGATGCCGGTGACAGCCTCGCGACCCTGCTGCGGCTCCTCGGCCACGAGGTGCGCGTTGCGTATGACGGGGCCGCGGGTCTCGCCGTCGCCCACGCGTTCCATCCCGATGTGGCGCTGCTCGACATCGGCATGCCGGGCATGGACGGCATTGAGTTGGGACAACGGTTGCGGCGTGACGTGGGACTCGATCGCATGCTCATGATCGCGCTCACAGGGTTCGGCCGCGACGAGGACCGCCGCCGCTCCAGCGAGGCGGGGTTCGACGCCCACCTGGTCAAACCGGCGGACATCGCCGCGCTGAACGCGTTGATCGCGCAATACGCCAGTTCCGCGGTAACGACCTCATGAAGCTCCGCCTGCCGGCCGCGGTGCGCCTGTTCTGGGCCGCGATCACCGGATGGTCCAAGGACGACGTGCCGCGCCTCGGTGCGTCGCTCGCGTACTACACGCTGTTCGCCGTCTCGCCGATGCTGATCATCGTGATTGCGATCGCGGGGACCGTCTACGGTCCCGATGCGGTCCGCGGGCAGATCGTCGGCGAGATCAGCGGGCTGATTGGACAGCAGGGGGCGGAGGCCGTGCAGACCCTGCTGCAGAGCGCGCATCGCGACCGCACCGGGACGCTCGCCGTCATCATCGGCACCGCGACGCTGATCATCGCCGCGAGCGGCGCGTTCCTCGAGCTGCAGCACGCGCTGAACACCATCTTCCGCGTGAAAACCGACCCCAAGAAGTCCGGGATCGAGCGGCTGCTGCTGAGCCGGATCCGCTCGTTCGGCCTCGTGATCTCGATCGGATTCCTGTTGCTGGTGTCGTTGATCGTCAGTGCGGCGCTCACGGCGCTGGCCAACCGGATCGAGCACAGCGCGGTCGGCGGGCCGGCGGTGCTGCAGGTCCTCAATGTGATCATTTCCCTGGCCGTGATGACGCTCCTGTTCGGGCTGATCTATCGACTGTTGCCCGACGTCCGCCTGGCGTGGCGCGACGTGTGGATGGGGGCGTCCGTCACGTCCGTGCTGTTCGCGATCGGCAAGTTCGTGATCGGCTTGTACCTCGGGCATTCCAGCGTCGCCTCGAGTTACGGGGCGGCGGGTTCGGTGGTCGTGCTGCTCGTGTGGGTCTATTACTCGGCGCAGATCATCTTGCTGGGCGCAGAATTCACGCGCGTCTATGCCGAACGGGCCAACGGTCGTGCCCCGGCGCCGAACGAGCTGGCGCGACGCGATCCGACAGCGCATCCGTCGGCGCCCTCCGCGACATGACGCACGAGAGTTAATCCACAATGCCCCGGAACAGTCGCTCCCGCGCGGGGTCTCCAACCGCATGGCCAAGAAATGCGAAGTCTGCGGGAACGAGTATTACCTCTCGTTCGACATCGTTCGCGATGGAACATCCTACACCTTCGACAGCTTCGAATGCGCGATCCACAAGCTCGCGCCGACGTGCGAGCACTGTGGCTGCAAGATCATCGGGCACGGGATCGAAGCGGACGGCGCGTTCTATTGTTGCGCGCATTGCGCGCGCGAGAGCGGCGTCACCGCCGTCGCGGACCACGCCTAGCGACACAGGAGGAAGCAATGCCACGATATGGACGAGCGGCGAGCCGGAGCGTGAAGAGCGCCATGCACCGCCGCAAGAGCGGGACGCTGCGCAGCGGGCGCGGCGGCAAGGGCGGTCGCGTGAAGAGTCGCAAGCAGGCGATCGCGATCGGGCTCTCGGAAGCGAGAAAGAAGGGGGCCAAAGTCCCGCGCCGGCGCCGCTCGCGCTGACGCTTGACACCGCGTATGCCGGGGCGTTCTTGTTGAGAGCGCCTCGGCATTTCTCTTTTTCCAGGCTGGTCGATGGCTAACGCTGCCTCGCCGCTCGACACCACCGCGCTACTGGCGGCCATCGTCGAGTCCTCCGACGACGCGATCATCAGCAAGACCCTCGACGGCGTCATCACGTCGTGGAACGCCGGCGCGCAGCGCATCTTCGGCTATACGCCCGAGGAGGCAATCGGCCAGCCGATCACGAAGATTCTCATTCCCGACGACCGGCTTGACGAAGAAGAAGACATTCTGGAGCGCTTGCGTCGGGGCGAGCGCGTCGATCATTTCGCCACGGTTCGCAAGACCAAAAGCGGGCGCCTGATCGACGTCTCCGTCACGATTTCCCCAATCCGCAACGCCGCGGGCGTCGCGGTGGGCGCCTCGAAGGTCGCGCGCGACATCACGCTGCAAAAGCGCGCGCAGCGCGAGCTGGAAGAGGCGGACATGCGCAAGAACGAGTTCATCGCCTTGCTGGCGCACGAGCTACGCAATCCGTTGGGCCCGATTCGCCACGCCGCGAAAATCCTGCGCGCCCGCGCGCCGTCGCCGGACGAGCTGGCCTGGGCCACGAGCATCATCGACCGGCAAGCCGAGCACATGAGCCGGTTGGTGGAAGACCTGCTGGACGTCTCGCGCATCACGCGGGGGACGATCGAGCTGCGGCGTGAGCGGGTGGATATCACCACGATTCTCAAGGCGGCGATCGAAGCGAGCACTCCGCTGATCGACCGGCTGCATCACCGGCTGAAGGTCTCGCTGCCACGGCAGCCGCTGTTCGTGAACGGCGACCCGGCGCGCTTGACCCAGGTCGTGACGAACCTGCTCGACAATGCGGCGAAGTACACCGACGCGGGCGGCCACATCACCGTGTCGGCGGACTATGAAGACGGCATGGCGGTCATTCGCGTGCAGGACACAGGGATTGGGATTCCGTCCGAAGTCCTGCCGCGCATCTTCGACATGTTCACGCAGGCGGGGATGTCGCTCGAGCGGGCGCAGGGCGGCCTGGGCGTTGGACTGTCGCTCGTCGAGCGCCTGGTGAAGCTCCACGGCGGGACGGTGACGGCGTACAGCCGCGGCGCGGGTCATGGCAGCGAGTTCACCGTCCGGCTACCCGCGGTAGACTCGCAGCGGTCCGTGCCGCCGCAACCCGAGGAGCCTGCCGTGCCCAGCTCGGCTCGGCACTGCCGCGTGCTCGTGGTGGACGACAACGAGGACTCGGTGGACAGTCTCGCCATGCTGCTCGAGATGATGGGGCACGAAGTCCGCACCGCGAACGACGGCGACCGCGCGCTCGATCTCGCGCGGGAGTTTCGTCCCGAAGTCGGGATTCTCGACATCGGTCTGCCGAAAATGAACGGCTACGAGCTGGCCTCGCGGCTCCGCGAGCAGCCCTGGGGCAAGGACGTCGTGCTGGTCGCGCTGACCGGCTGGGGACAGGAAGAGCACCGCCGCCGCTCCGCGGAATCGGGCTTCAATCATCACCTGACGAAGCCCGTCGAGCTCGACATGCTGGCGCAGATCCTCGCCGACGCCGACCGCTGCACCGCTGCGCGCTGAGCGCCGCCACGCGCTATCTTTCCCGCTCCATGACCCATACCACTGCCGTGGCGCTGCCCCCCGCCGAGGTGCTGGCGCGCGCCCAACGATTCTTCGCCGAGCGCATTCCCGCCCAGGCGGCCTTCGTGGAAAAGCGCGGGCCGAGCTTTCTGGGGTTGCGCGGCCAGGGCGGCGAGGAGGTCGTCATCAGCGTGTGGGAGGACCAGGGCCAGACCCGCGTCCGCGCGTCCACGCTGTTTTTCGACCAGGCGATCGATCGCTTCTTCTCGACGCTTCCGCTCGCGGCCGCCGTGGAGGTCGCGTGAGCGCCGTGGCGACGCGGTTTCCGGTCCGCGTCATGGTGACGGACGCCTGGGACAGCGTGACCGTGCAGGTGGACGACGCGACGACGATCGCGCAGCTCAAGCGCGACGCGCTGCGCGCGGCCCTCAAGCACGCGCAGCTGCCCGATCAGGAGTACGTGGTGAAGTATCGGGGCGCGGCAGTGCTCGACGAATCGCTCACGCTCCAGGCGCTCGGCGCCGGCCGCAACGCGCCGTTCATCGTGCTCCCGAGCCGCCGGCTGCCCGTGCGATGACGACGTACGCGTTCACGCGCGCCGTCACGATTTTCGCGGCGGGCTTTCTGCTCCTGAACGCCGCGCTGCTCGTCATGATCGATCACGTCGCGTGGGCGATCGTCTGCGGCATCGCGGCGGTCCTGGTCGTGCTCGGCTGGTTTCGCTACCGCCGCATGCTGCGCGAGCTGGCGAACGCGCGCCGCGAGATGAAGCGCGAAGTCGAGTCGCTGCGCGAGCTGCTGCACACGCAACACGACAACTAGTGGTCGCGGTCGTCTGGAATCCGGCGTGCCGGCATCACTACGGCGGCGCCGGTCACCCGGAGCGCCCGCAACGGTTCGAGACCGTGCTCGAGGCATTGCGGCGGCCCGCGCTGACGGCGGCCGTGACGTGGGTCGAAGGGGCGCCCGCCGAGCGCGCGGCACTCGAGCGCGTGCATCCACCTGAATACATCGAGACGCTGGCGGCGCTGGCGGCGCGCGGCGGCGGCGCGCTGGATCCCGACACGTTTCTCGGCGCACGCAGCTGGGAAAGTGTGCTCGCCTCGGCGGGCGTCGCGCTCCGCGCGGTCGATGAAGGACTGCAGACGGGCCGCGCCTTCGCGATCACGCGTCCACCCGGCCATCACGCCCTCGCCGCTCACGCGATGGGATTCTGCTTCCTCAATAACGTCGTGCTCGCGGCGCGGCACGCGCAGCAGCGCGGATGCGCCCGCGTCCTCATCGTCGACTGGGACGTACATCACGGCAACGGCACGCAGGCCCTCGTCGAACACGATCCGTCGATCCGTTTTGTCTCGATGCATCAGTACCCCTGGTATCCCGGCACCGGCGCGGCCGACGAACGCGGTGTCGGCAACGTGTACAACGTGCCGCGCCCCGGCGGCCTGCCGCGCGCGAGCTACGCCCGCGATTTTCTCGCCGGCGTGGACGCGGCGCTCGCCGGATTTACGCCAGACATCCTCCTCATCTCCGCCGGATTCGATTCGCTGTACGGCGATCCGCTCGGCGAGTTCACGCTCGAGCCGGACGACATCACCGACTGGACGCACGCGTTGCGCGAGCGCATGGGCACGCGGCCCGTCGTCGGCGTGCTGGAAGGCGGCTATCGGCTCGATCTGCTCGCGGCCGGTGTCGTCGCGCACGTGGGCGCGCTATCTTGAGCGCGTGACCGTCACGAGCCCGCCAACCTCGACGAACTGGCCATCCAGCATCTATCGCCGGCCCGACGGCACGGTGGAGCAGGACCTCGCGCCACCGCGGCTTCTCGATGTCGTGCAAAGCGGCGAGGGACAGCTCTGGGTGGATATCGACAGCACGAACATGCACCAGCACGCGCTGCTTGAAAAAGTGTTTGGCTTTCACCCGCTGGCGATCGAAGACACGCTGTCGCCGGGAAGCCGCGTGAAGTATGAGGAATACGACCGCTACATCTTCGTCGTGATGTCGGTGATCCGCTTCGATGAGGGGACGCCGGAGCCGTTCGACATCGCGACTTCTAATCTTTATTTCTTCCTCAGCAAGAGCGTGCTCGTCACCGTGCACGCGTTGCCGTCGAAGAGCTGCGGCACCGTTCGTGACCGTCTGATGCGGAGTCCCGAGCTGCTGGCGCGGGGCGTGGACATGGCGATGCACAACGTGATCGACCAGTCGGTGGACGCCTATTTCCCGCTCGTCGAAGAGCTGAACGTGATGGTGGACGGGCTCGAGGAGCGCCTGTTCGAGCAGTTCGACGAGAAGTTGATCCACGAGATCTTCAAGGCGAAGCGCGCGGCGTTCTCGATGCGCCGGCACGTCGGCCCGCTGCGCGAGGTCGCCAACGTCCTGACGAATCGGCCGAACCCGTATATCCGTCCCGAGACGCAGCTCTATTACCGCGACGTCTACGACCACACGATTCGCATCGTCGAGTCGGTGGACACCGTGCGCGACCTCCTCGCCGGCGTGCTCGAGACCTACCTCTCGCAGACGTCGAACCGCATGAACCGCGTGATGAAGCAGCTGTCGATCGTCGCCACGATCGCGCTGCCGCTCGTCGTGATCGGCGGCATCTTCGGGATGAATTTCAGCCAGATGCCCTGGACCCACGATTCGTTCGGCTTTTACGGCGCGATCCTCACGATGGCGGCGGTGTCGCTCATCATCGTCTGGTGGCTCAAGAAACAGCAATGGCTCTGAAGCTGCGGGTCGAGCAGGCGACGATCCGCACGCGCCATCCGTTCAAGATCGCGCGCGGCTCGACGGACGGGTACACGCGGGCCTGGGTGCGGATCTCGGACGGCGACGGCCTCGAGGGATGGGGGGAGGCGGACCCGTCGTCCTTCTACGGCGAATCGCTCGACACCGTGCTCGCGGCGTTCGAGCGGCTCGGCCGCGAGCTCCCCCGCGATCCGTTCGAGCTCGAGGCGGCCGAGACGCGCTGGGCGGAGGTCTTGCCGCGCAACTGGTCGGCGCGCGCCGCGCTGTCGGCCGCGCTGCACGACCTCGTGGGCAAGCAGCTCGGTCAGCCCGTCTGGCGACTGTGGGGCCTCGATCCCACAAAGGCGCCGCTCTCCTCGTTCACGATCGGCCTGGACACGCCGGAGAAGATGCGCGCCAAGGTGCGCGAGGCGGAGCAGTACCCGATTCTCAAGGTGAAGCTGGGGACCGATCACGACGAGGAGATCCTGCGCACGATTCGCGACGCCACCGACAAGCCGGTGCGCGTGGACGCGAACGCGGGCTGGACCGTGGCGCGCGCGAAGGAGATGATCCCGCGGCTCGAGGAGTTCGGCGTCGAGTTCCTGGAGCAGCCGCTGGTTGCCGACGATCTCGACGGGCTGGCCGAGGTGCGGCGCGTCGCGAGCGCGCACCACATTCCCGTCGTGGTGGACGAGAGCTGCCTCGTCGCGGCCGACATTCCCAAGCTCGCCGGCCGAGTGGACGGCATCAACATCAAGCTGGCCAAGTGCGGCTCGCTGCGTGAGGCGCTGCGCATGATCGCGACCGCGCGGGCGCACGGCATGCTCGTGATGGTCGGGTGCATGATCGAGACGTCGCTCGGCATCACGGCGGCGGCGCATTTCACGCCGCTCGTGGATGCCGCCGACCTCGACGGCGCGGCGCTCACCGTCGACGATCCGTTCACCGGCGCCACGATCGAGCGGGGCCAGATCCGCCTCCCCACCGAGCCCGGACTCGGCGTCAAACGCAAATGAGCGCGCCGCGGTACGCGGCGGTCGTTCTCCCCGTCCCGGTCAGCCGTCCCTACATCTACGAAGTCCCCGCAGCGCTCGCCGACCGCGTCGTGCCGGGCGCGCGCGTCGTCGTGCCGCTCCGGCGGCGCAGCGTCGTCGGCATCGTGACCGCTCTCGACGTTGCGGCGCCCCCGGCGGGCGTCGGCATCAGGCCGCTCGCCGCCGCCCCGGATGCCGAGCCGGCCTTGTCGCCGGCGCTGCTCGAGCTCGGCCGCTGGATTTCCGATTACTACGGCGCGCCGCTCGGGCTCGCGCTGCGCGCCATTCTGCCGGGCCCGCTGTGGAGCGTCGCGCGGCCCGCCGGCCCGGCGCCGGCGGCGGAACGCCTGTTCGTGCTCACCGGCAACGGCGTGGAGTCGTTACTCGAGCGCGATCGGCGGTTCAAGCGCGCCCCCAAACGCCGCGAGGTCTACGAGGCCGTCGAAGCGCTGGGCGGCTCGGCGCCGGTCTCGCATCTCGTACGCCAGCTCAAGCTGTCCGCGAGCGCGCTCGATGGACTGGTGAAGCAGGGACTCGCGCGCATCGAGCGGGTGCCGGAGATGCGCGACCCGTTTCAAAACCTGTCTTCACCGCCGCCCCCTTTACTCACGGACGATCAGCGTCGTGTCGTGCAGGGAATCCTCGCGACCGACGTCGACCAACCTGTTCTCGTGCACGGCGTCACGGGATCGGGGAAGACGCTCGTCTATCTCGACGTGTTGCGTGCCGTCGTGCAGTCGGGCCGGGGGGCGATTCTCCTCGTTCCCGAGATCGCGCTGACGCCGCAGACCGTCGCGCGGGTGCGCGGAGTCTTCGGCGACCAGGTGGCCGTCCTGCACTCCGGTCTCTCCGACGGCGAGCGCGCCGACGCCTGGCGCGCGCTGCGGCGCGGCGAGCGCATGGTCGCCGTTGGGCCGCGGTCGGCCGTCTTCGCTCCCGTTCAACGGCTCGGCGCCATCGTCGTCGATGAGGAGCATGAGGCGAGCTACAAGCAGGGCAGCGCGCCGCGCTATCACGCGCGCGACGTCGCGCTCGTGCGCGCGCAGCTCGAGCACGCGCGCCTGATTCTCGGCAGCGCGACGCCGTCGCTCGAGACGCTGACCGACAACCGCATCGTCACGTTCGCGTTGCCCGAGCGGGTGGGCGCGCGTCCACTGCCGCCGGTCGAGATCGTAGACCTCCGGGGCGCGGTGCGTGCGGCGGACGCGGGCGCGATCCCCTGGAGCGAGCCGCTCGACGGCGCCGTATTGGGCGCGCTCGAGCGCGGCGAGCAGGTGATCTTGATGCTCAATCGCCGTGGCTTCGCGACGTTCGTCCAGTGTCCGAGCTGCGGCAACGTGCCGAATTGTCCCAACTGCGCGATCGCCCTCACGGTTCACCAGACGCCGCCGGCGATGCGGTGTCATTACTGCGGACACGAGGAGCCCATTGCCGAGACGTGCGCCGTGTGCGGCGCGGCGACGCAGCGGCTTCGCGGCCTGGGGACCCAGCAGCTCGAGCATTTTCTCGGCATGCGGTATCCCCGGGCGCGGATCGCCCGCATGGATCTCGACACGACGACCAGCAAGTGGGCGCATCATCACATTCTCGATCGCGTGGCGCGCGGCGAGGTGGACATTCTGCTCGGCACGCAGATGATCGCGAAGGGGCTCGATTTCCCGAACGTCACCGTCGTCGGGGTCGTGGATGCCGATACGGGACTGCATTTCCCCGATTTTCGTGCCGGCGAGCGAACGTTTCAGCTCGTGGCCCAGGTCGCCGGCCGTGCGGGGCGTGGCCCGCTCGGCGGCCGCGTGTTCGTGCAGACGCGCGCGCCCGGTCACCACGCGATTCAGGCGGCGGCGGCGCATTCGGTCTCGCAGTTTGCGGCAGCGGAGCTGCCGTTGCGGTCGCCTCCACAGCCGCCATATCCACCGCGCACCGGGCTGGTGCGCTTCGTCGTCGCCACCACGGACCACGCCCGCACCGCGGACCTGGCGGAAAAGGTGGCCGGGTGGCTGCGGCGAGCCTCCAGTGAGCGGCTGGATGACCAGCTCATCGTGCTCGGTCCGGCGCCGTGCCCGCTGATGCGCCTCAAGGGGAAGTGGCGCTGGCACGTGCTCGCCAAGTCGGCGGAGCCGCGCGTGCTCGGGCGCGTCGTCCGCGCCTGGCGGGCGCGCTCGCATCGCGCGGTGCTCGTCGACCGCGACCCGCAGACGCTCTTGTGAAAGCGATTTCCTTCCGGGTATTTTCACCGGCCTGTGAGTCGTCCGCGCTTCCAGTACCGGCCGCCGAATTTCGCTGCGCCCCCGCTGTCGGATGCGCCCGACGCCAAATTCACGCCCGCCCCCGCCGACGGGGTCTTGCCCGACGGTTTTTTTTCGACGACCAACCTTCCGACCTACGTCAAGCTGCCCGGTGAATGGCGGCGGCCGCGGCTGCCGCGCATGGACTGCGTGATCGTGCGGACGCCGCACGATCTCGTGACGACCGAGCCGCGGCGCGTGAAGCGCGGCGACCAGGTCGCGATGGGGGCGTCCGAGGACGGCAACGAAGGCATCTTCGTGCACGCCGAAGGCTTTCTCGGCGGCACGCACAGCGCCAACGAGTTCCGGTTCATGCAGACCGAGGTGTCGCGCGAGCGGCCCGTCGACTACGCCGTCCTCGCGCAGCTGCTCGGCGAAGAGAAGGAACGCGGCGGCAAGATCCTGTGGGTGATCGGTCCGGCGCTGGTGCATGCGCGCGCGCGGGAAGACATGATCTGGTTCATCGAGAACGGCTACTGCCACGCGCTGCTCGGCGGCAACGCGGTGGCGGTGCACGACCTCGAGGCGGCGATCTTCGGCACGACGCTCGGCATGTCCAGCTCGGGCGAAGGGGTCGAAGGCGGCCATGCGCTCCACATGCGCGCCATCAACGCCGTCCGCCGCGCCGGGTCGATCCAGCACGCGGTGCGCCAGGGGATCGCCAAGCACGGCATCATGCACGCGCTCGTCACGCGCGGCGTGCCGTACGTGCTCGCCGGCTCGATTCGCGACGACGGGCCGCTGCCCGACGTGATTCCCGACACGCTGGCGGCGCAGGACGCGATGCGCGCCGTCACCTCGGTGGCGACGTTCGCGGTCTTCGTTGCGACGGCGTTGCATGCGATCGCCGTGGGCAATATGTTGCCCGCCTTTGTCGATGCCGCCGACCCGATGGAGCTGCGGCCGCTGACCACGATCTGCGTCGATCAGACCGAATTCGTGGTCAACAAGCTGCGCGACCGGGGCACGCATCAGGCGTACGGCGTGGTCACCAACGCGCAGGACTTCATGCACGTCCTGCGCTTTTATGTCGAGCGATGGCAACAGGCGACTCCGGCCGGGCCGACGGCAGCGCGTTCGTCCCGGTAGCGCAGCCGGGGCAGGGACCCGGTTGGGCGAAGCTCGCGACGGCGGTCGAGGCGCAGGTCCCGGCTGCCGAGATCGAGACGATTTACGTGTTTCGTCCGATCAAGCGCGAGGGGAAAGAGTGGGGGACCGCGGTCGTGACGAGGAAGGCGCCGGATGGGCGGTTGCGCGTCTACACGGCGAAATACATGCTCATTGTCCGCGGTAAAGAGCGCGGGCAGTCGAAGAGCGAAGTCACCGAGGTGGCGTTGAGCCCCGCAGAAGTGTTGGCGCAGGTCATGCAGGCGACGGTGGATCGCGGCGGAGATTCGGAGCCGCCGGTCGAGCTGGGTCCCGCGGTCTGGTACGAAGGGAGGTAGTTCGAGGTTGATTGACGCCCGGATGTTCATCCCGACCAAAGCCTTTTTGACCAAAGGCGTCGGCCGGCACAAGGAAAAGCTCACCAGTTTCGAGATGGCGCTGCGCGACGCGCACCTCGCGAATTTCAATCTCGTGCGGGTGAGCTCCATTTTTCCCCCCCAATGCGAGCTCGTGGATCGCGAAGAGGGGATGAGCATGCTCAAGCCCGGTCAGGTGGTGTTCGCGGTGATCGCGGAATCCGCCACGAACGAGCCGAGCCGCCTGGTTGCCGCGTCGATCGGCGTGGCGATGCCGGCCGATTCCTCCCACCACGGCTACATCTCCGAGCATCACAGCTACGGCCAGAGCGAAACGGTCTCCGGCGAGTACGCCGAGGATCTCGCCGCGTCGATGCTGGCGACCGTGCTGGGCGTGCCGTTCGAGGCCGACAAGGCGTGGGACGAGCGGCGTGAGCAGTGGTTGCTGTCCGGTGAGATCGTGCGAACGATGAACGTCACGTCCACGGCCGAGTGCGGGCCCGACGGACGCTGGACGACGGTGGTCTCGGCGGTCGCATTCTGCGGGTAGCGTGCTCGTCGCGTTCGCGGCCGGGCTGCTGAGTTTTCTTTCCCCCTGCGTACTGCCGCTCATCCCGAGCTACGTCGGCTATTTGACAGGGATGTCGGTGGACGAGCTACAACGGCGCCGCGGCACCGCCGTGCTGCACGGCCTGTGGTTCGTCGCGGGGTTCTCGCTCGTCTTCGTGCTGCTGGGCGCCGCGGCGTCTGCGGTCGGCACGCTGCTCCGCGATTATCAGCAGTGGGTCGCGCGCGTCGGCGGCGTCCTGTTGATCCTGTTCGGCATTTATCTCCTGGGCATCGTGCGGCCGCTGTTCCTGATGCGCGAGTGGCGCGTCGAGCTGGCGCGCAAACCGCTGGGCTACTTCGGCTCCGGGCTCGTCGGTGTGACGTTCGGCGCCGCCTGGACGCCGTGCATCGGCCCGATTCTCGGCGGCATTCTCACCCTGGCGGCGACGAGTGCGGGATTGGTGCAGGGGATGGGCCTGCTCGCGGTGTACGCCCTGGGCCTGGCGATTCCGTTTCTCGTCACCGCGCTCGCGCTGGACCGGTTTCTGGTCTGGTTTCAGCGCTTCCGGCCGTACATTGTATGGGTCGATCGGATTGCTGGTGTGCTGCTGATCCTGCTGGGCGTTCTCCTTGTCACCGATAGCTTTACGGTGCTCGCCGGGTATCTGCGGGGACTGACGCCGGCGTTTTTGCGCGAACGGCTCTAGAAACCTGACTTTGGGGGCCGGGTACAGCTAAACCGGGTCATTTCAAGCAATCGTGAAATGTCGCAATACCATCACCGTCGTAACCGAGAGGACCTTATGAACCGGCTTACCACTCTGGCACTGATCGCGGCGTTCGGTGTGACCGCGTGCCAGAAGCAGCAGGATCAAGCGCAGGCGCAGGACTCCACGGCCCGCAATCTCACGCTCGCGCCGGCCGAGTCGTCGGCGACGATGCGCGACGTTCCCGACCGTCAGGCGAAGCCTCCGGCCACACCGCGCACGCGCACGCCCGCGCAGCGCAATTCGTCGACGACGCGGCCGAACACGCCGCCTGCCGCGCCCGCGCAACTCGTCGCCGGCGTGGGGACCAAATTCGACATCGCCGCAACCGACACGATCTCGTCCAGGACCGCCAAGGTCGGGGACGCCTTCACCGCCCGCGTCATGAGCGATGTGAAGGATGTGTCCGGCCAGGTGGTGATTCCGGCAGGCTCCACCGTCCATGGTACCGTGACGGCGGTGAAACCCGCGCCCAATCCCCGCACGCCGGGGACCTTGACGTTGAGCGTTTCGAACGTCACAGTACGTGGGACGTCGTACCCGATCGAGGCGGCTATCGACTCGGTCCAAACGACGACGAAAGGGCGGGGGGTCACGACGGGTGACGCCGCCAAAGTAGGAGCCGGCGCGGTCGCCGGCGCAGTGCTGGGTCGCGTGCTGGGCGGCAACAAGAAGGGCACCATCATCGGCGGCATCGCGGGCGGCATCGCGGGCGCTGGTGTGGCGAACGCGACCAAGGACTCCGATATCATTCTCCCGGCGGGCGCGCACATCGTCATCCGGCTCACGAAGGAGCTCGCTGTATCGGCACAATAGCGCGGTGATTCGGACCAAGCTGTCCGTGATGATGTTCCTCCAGTTTTTCATCTGGGGGGCATGGTACACGACGATTGCCGTGTTCATGACCAATCACGGGATGGAGCGACTGACCTACTGGCCCTATACGGTCAACCCGATAGCGGCCATCGTCGCTCCATTCTTTTTGGGGCTGGTTGCCGACCGCTATTTCGCCACGGAGAAAGTGCTGGGTGTGCTGCACGTGCTGGGCGGCATCGTCCTGTTCGCCGTTCCGCGCTTTGTCGGCTCGCCCCTCACGTTTATCCTCCTGCTGCTCGTCTACAACCTTTGCTACATGCCCACGCTCGGGCTCGCCAACAGCCTCGCGTTCCATCACATCCAGTCGCAAGAGAAGCAGTTCCCGCTGATTCGCGTGTTCGGGACGATCGGCTGGATCGTCGCCGGTCTGTTCATCAGCTTCCTGCTCGGACCGCTGATCGGCGGCGTGGCGGAGCAGACCGCGTGGCCCGTCTACACGTCGGCAGCGGCGAGCGTGCTGTTGGGGCTCTACAGCTTCAGCTTGCCGCATACGCCACCGCCCGCGCGGGGCCAGCCCGTCTCCCTGCGCAGCATCGCCGGCCTGGATGCGTTCGCGCAGATCGGTGACCGTCCGTTCTACATCTTCATCGCGGCGTCGTTGCTGCTCTGCATCCCGCTCGCGGTCTATTACAACTTCACGCAGCTCTACCTCGGCGCTGCCGGCGTGACGCGGATCGCCGCCACGCAGACCGTCGGGCAGATGTCCGAAACGATATTCATGTTGCTGATGCCGCTCATGTTCCTGCGGCTCGGCGTGAAGAAAATGTTGATGCTCGGCATGGGGGCGTGGGTGCTGCGCTACGCGCTGTTCGCGCTCGCCGCGCCGAGCGCCGTGTTCTGGATGATCGTGCTGGGCATCGCGCTGCACGGCCCGTGTTACGACTTCTTCTTCGTGACCGGGCAGATCTACGTGGACAAGAAGTCCACGCCCGCGGTGCGCGGCCAGGCGCAGGGCTTCCTCGTGTTGATCACCTACGGCGTGGGCATGTTCATCGGCGCGCAGATCGCGGGCCGCGTGTACAACAGCTTCCTCGGCGGGGCGACCGCGCTGACGCTGCCGCAGTGGGCGCAGTTCTGGTGGCTGCCCGCCGGCTTCGCGGCGTTCGTGCTGCTCTTCTTCGCGCTCTTCTTCCGGCCGCAGGCGACTGCCGCCGAGGCTCCCGCTCCCCGCTAGGATTTCAGCGCTTCCGCTCGCGCCAGGAAGAAGCCCGGCACGAGCGGCAAGATGAACGTCAGTCCCCTGAGCAGCACCGTTCCCGCCACCGCCGCCTCGAGCGGCACCCGAAACGCGCGCAACATGGCGATCGCCATGCCGTCGAACGACCCCAGCCCGCCCGGAAGCAGCGACAGCATCGCGACGACCGACGCCATCGTGTAGGCGGCCAGCGCGCCCGCGGCCGAGATGCCCGTCCCCAGCGACTGCAGCACCGCCCAGAGCGTCGCCGCATCGAGCGCGATCAGCACGAGCTGGATCGCCGTCCCCTGCGTGAGAAACACCGCGTCGCGCACGACGTGGGGCGGCCGCTCGCCGATGCTCGAGAGAAACTTCTCGAGCGGTTTGATCTTGTGTACCCACTTCGGCACGCGTTTGCGACTGCGCGTCAGCCAGAGGATGCCGACGAGAAACAGCGCCAGCACGGCCGCAAATCCCGTGGCGAGCAGCGTGATGAAGCGGCTGACGCGGCCGGTGAGCCACAGAATGGCGAGCGCGCCGCCGACCGCGATGCCGTTGGCGATGTAGAACGAGATGAGTCCCGCGAGCACGGTCGCCACGGCCTGCGCGTGCGAGAGGCCGCGATGGCCGAGCGCGCGGGCGACGAGCACGTTGCCCGAAATCCCCGCGGACGGGACTGCCTGGTCCATGAAGAGTTTGACGACACCCAGCCGGACCATCTGCAAGAGGGAGCGATGGTGGCCCTGACGCGCCAGCGCGCGCTGCCACACCGCGCCGGCGCACACGTAGGTCGAGAACTGCAGCACGAGCGCGAGCGCCAGCCACGCGGGCTGCGCCCGCTCGAGGAGCTTGCCGTATTCCTCCGCTTTTCCAAAATGCGCGGCGACGGCAATGACGACGCAGAGGACGAGAATGCCGGTGATCAGGCCGGCGCGAAGACCCAGCTTCAGTTGCTACCGCTCCAGGCTAGTGCTCCAGTTCTCGTACCCAGATGTTGCGGTAACGGACCGGATTGCCGTGGTCCTGGAGTTTGAGCGGCAGCTTGTCGGGGTGGGCCTTGTAGGGCGGCCGCGCCTGATTGGCCGTTGGGCCGACCAGCTCGAAATTGTCCTGGATCAACACGCCGTTGAGCAACACCGTCATCCGCGCCGGACTCTCGAGCGTGCCGTCGGATTTGAAATGCGGGCGGTGGAAGATGACGTCGTAGGTTTGCCACTGGCCCGGCCCGCGCGTTGGATTTACGAGCGGCGGATTCTCACCGTACACGGCGCCGGCCTGACCGTCGGGATAGGTGTCGTTCTGATAGGAATCGAGGACCTGCAGCTCGTAAATCCCCATCAAGAAGACGCCGCTGTTGCCCCGCTCCTGGCTTTCCCCGCGGACGACGGCGGGAGTGGCCCACTCGAGATGGAGCTGCACGTCGCCGAAGCCGCGCGCCGACTGAATCATGCCGGTGCCCGGCTTCACTTCCATGTAGCCGTTCGCGAGCGTCCACTTCGCCGCGCTCGAATCTTCCGCGCGCCACTGCGAAAGGTCCTTGCCGTCGAACAACACGATCGCGTCGCTGGGCGGAGGACCGGGGTTCACGACCGGCGGCCGCGGGCGATCCATCGAATGCTGCGGCCACTGCTGCGGGACCTGGACCATCAGCAACAAAGCTAGCGAGAGAGTCATGGGTGCCACGTTCCTTTTGCGACTGCGGGGACAAAGTTGTCGACGCCCGGCCCGGGGAAGTCGAGCGTCTTCCCCTGCTCGGCGCTCATGTATGCCGTCATCAAGACCTTCACGACGCGATATCCGTCATCGAAGGTGAGCCACGGCTTTTTCTTCTTCAGGAAGCAGTCGACGAAGTAGCGATCCTCCGCTTCATACCCGTATGTCCATGCTTCGCCGGCCACGACCGGCATCTGGCCCACTTCGGCGTTCTGCTTTTCGACGAGATCTTCCCCAGCTTTTCCCTGCACTTCGCGGCTGAAGAACAGCTTGAGGCCGGAGTCGAGCGAGTTCCACTGCAGCGAATACTCGGGGCCGAGCAGCTCGGCGGACAGCCGCAAGCCGGCGCCGACGAAGCTCCATGAGGTCGTGGCCTCGCCGAGAATCCGCTGGCCGTCCTCGGTCTCGAACTCGATCATGACGGCGGCGAAGTCCTCCGACGGCGTGGTCTCGTAATTGACTTCCTTGCCCATCGTGGCGGAAAGGCGCTTGGCATAGTGGGGACGACTCCACTTGAGGCTCGCGATGTGCCCGCTGATCCGCTTGGGCTGCACGGTGGACGCCGGCTTCGTGGGATCGGTCAGCAGGTGCTGCACCAGCAGCGACGAGTGGCACATCATGTCGTTCAGCACGCCGCCGCCCTGGAGTTTGCCTTGCCAAAACCACGGCGCATGGGGCCCGCTGTGCTCCTCGGCGGCGCGCGCGAGGTAGGGCCGGCCGGTGAGCTTCGCGCCGCGCGCCCACAGCAAGTTGCGGCCGACTTCGACCGCGGGCGCGAACACCTGATTCTCCAGGTAGCCGTGCGGCAGTCCGACCTTGTTCACGAGGTCGAGCACCTGCTTGGCTTCGGCCACGTTGCGCGCGAGCGGCTTCTCGCACGCGATGCCCTTGAGCTCCCCTTTTCCGCGCTCGAGGGTGCTGACGATCTCCTGGACGTTCTCGACGCGCGCATGGTTCGGCCCTGACAGCCAGATCGCTTCGATGGCGGGATCCTCGACCATTGCCGCGATCGAGGGATACGCCTTCGCGTCGCCCACGCCGAGCGCCCGCGCGATGGTCGCCGTGTCGCCGGCGTTCTTCTGATTCGGACTCCACACGCCGAGGACGTCGGCGTCGCGGACGCCCTGAAAGCCCAGCAAATGGAACTTGGCGTTGAAGCCGCTTCCCACCATCCCGATGCCGAGTCGTTTCGTCATTCAATCCTCATAGTGGACGCCAAGCTTCTGGAGCGCTTCGGGCGGACAGCCCTTCCATTCAGGGACGAACGTGTTGCCCTGATAGCCGAGGTCGGTGACGCCCATCTTGCTCGACCAGAAGCCCGACGCGGTCAGGTCGCGGAACATGTTGAAGAACGCCACGCCCTGGCTCATTTCGGGCCGAGCCTTCTTCGGCCACGCGATGTCGTCCAGAATCGCCGTGCGCTGCGCGTCAGCCGCGCCGACGAAGGTCTTGCCGAATCGCTCGAGCGCCTCGTTGTCGAGCCATGCCAGACCGCCCCGCATCGGCGTCTGGCCGTCAGGCCGGTCCATCATCATGAAATCCATGAATTCCGGGACGCCGGCCTCCGTGGCGCTGCCGGAGCGCTCGTCGCGCGGGATGATGAGATCGACGAGCATCCGCACGGTATCCCACTCGTGCGGTGTGAAAAACGCGGGAGCAAACGGCCCCTTGGCCGCCTCCCGCACCAGTCCGGCGACCCGCTTCGCTTCGGCTGGCGTCCAGCTGAAGGCCGTGGTGATGGCCGCAGCAGCCATGGCTGCAAGCACCTCACGCCGTGTCAGACCGTCGGTCGTCATAGCGCCCTCTTGGTGAGCTGGTCCGCGATGTATTCCGACGTCCGCCACGACAGCGCCATGATCGTCCACGTCGGATTCTTGTCGGCCTGCGACGTGAATGGCGAGCCGTCCGCCACGAACAGATTCTTCACGTCGTGCGTCCGGCAGTTCGCATCCACCACCGAGCTCTTCGGATCGGCGCCCATGCGCGCGCCGCCCAGCTCGTGGATGATCACGCCGCCCGCCGCGATGCCGTACCCGTCCTCCTTGGACGGCATGTCGCCCCAGGGCGTGCCGCCCATCGCGGTGATGAGCGAGCGGAAGGTCTGCTGCATGTGTTTCACCTGCAAGTATTCATGGTCGGTGAATTTCCAGTGGAAGCGCAGCACCGGAATGCCCCACTTGTCGACGACGTCGGGGTCGATTTCGCAGTAGCTGTTCTCGTTCGGGATCATTTCGCCGCGGCCCGAGAAGCCGATGTAGGCGCCATAGTAGCGGCGATAATCGTTCTTCAGCTGTTTGCCGTAGCCGCCGCCGTTCTGGTCTTCGATCCCGCCGCCGAATCCGGCCTCAGGCAGGCCGGCGCCGCCCCAGACCTCGATGTGGTAGCCGCGCGGGAAATCGAGCTGCTTGTTGTCGAGCCACCACGGCATATAGACGTGCATGCCGCCCACGCCGTCGTGGTTGTGCGCCACCGGATCCATCATCTTCGGCACGAAGCCGCCGACGTCGGTCCCGGTCGTGTCCGTGAGATACTTGCCGACCGTGCCGCTCGAGTTGGCGAGTCCGTTCGGGAACGACGCGGACTTCGAGTTCAGCAGGAGGCGCGACGTCTCGCACGCGCTCGCCGCCAGAACGACGACGCGCGCGTCGACGTGGTGCTCGCTGCCGTCGATCGAACTGATGTACGTCACGCCGCTCGCCTTGCCCGAGCGGTCGAGGGTGACTTCCCGCGCCATCGCGTTCGTCAGGAGCGTGAGCTTGCCGGTGGCGCGCGCCGGCGCGATCAGCACGTTCGTCGACGAGAAGTTCGAGTTGGTCTTGCAGCCGCGGTTGCACTGCCCGCAGAAGTGGCACTTCGCCCGCCCGTTGAGCGGCTGCGTGAGGATCGACAGCCGGGACGGCACGCACGTCACGTTGAGGCGCTTGGCCGCCTCCATGACGAGCAGCTCGTAGCACCGCGGTTTGGGCGGCGGCAGGAAGATGCTGTCAGGGGCGTTCGGAATGTTCTCGTTGCTGCCGAAGACGCCGACCAGGCGTTCGAGCTTCTCGTAGTAGGGTTTGACGTCGTCGTAGCTGATCGGCCAATCATCGCCGAGGCCGTCAAAGGTGTGGGCCTTGAAGTCGCGCGGGCCGAAGCGCAGCGAGATGCGACCCCAGTGGTTGGTGCGGCCGCCGACCATCCGCGCGCGCCACCAGCGGAATTTGTCACCCCGGGCGACGGTGTAGGGCTCGCCGGGGATCTCCCACCCGCCAATACACCCGTCGAACTCCCCGAATGGCTTGGCTTTCGTCGAGGCGCCGCGACGCGGCGAATCGTACGGCCAGGTGAACATCGCGGAGTCGGTCGTGTTGTCCCACGGGCCGCCCGCCTCGAGCACGGTGACGTTGAGACCGGCTTTCGTGAGGACATAGGCGGCCATTCCTCCACCAGCGCCTGAGCCCACGATGCAGACATCCGCCACGGCATCGGTCATATGCAGCGCACTCCTCATTCCAAGGATTGAGCATCTCGACCTTCGGATGGGAAACTTGCGAGTAATACCGGGTCTTCGGCCAGAGGGCTTCCTTTCGGGGCACTAGAGCTCACTCATGAACGAGAGGAACCCATGACCCGGAATAACTGGATCGCCTTGGCCGTTTTGACGAGCGTCGCCGCTTTCGGCGCTTGTTCGCCAAAGGGCGGGCAGGCTGGCCAGCCCGATCGCTCGGTCGACCAGCAGAATCAGGCTTCGGATCAGTCGAACAACTACAACAACGATCGCGGTACCACTGCGAACCGCGACAAGTCGGCGCGCAATCCGTCGGATCTGCCGGTCTCCCTGACCGTCCCCGCCGGCACGCGTCTCGACCTGACGATCAATCAGGAGCTCAGCTCCCGGAAGAACAAGCCGGGCGACACGTTCACGGCCAAGGTCGCGACTGAAGTGCGCGACGCGTCGGGGACGGTCGTTATCGACCAGGGCTCGACGGTCAACGGCAGCATCGTGGCCGTGAAGCCGGCGCCCAATCGCCGCACGCCTGGAACGCTCACCGTCGCCCTCTCGACCATCGAGACGAACGGCAAGACGTTCCCGATCCGCGCGACGATCGACTCCGTGCAGCGCGAGTACCGCAAGCAGGGCGTCACTACGGGTGACGCCGCGAAGGTCGGCGTCGGCGCAGCCGCCGGCGCGGTGGTCGGTCAGATTCTGTCCAAGAACACCAAGGGCACCGTGATCGGCGCCGTGGTGGGCGGCATCGCCGGTGCCGGCGTCGCCGTCGAGACGAAGGATATGGACATCGTGATTCCGGATGGCTCGCACATCCTGGCCACGATCACGGAGCCGATGAAGGTCGCGGTCGATCGCAACGACCTGAATAACAATCGGAGCGACACGACCAAGGCGAAAACTCGGTCGTACTAATCGGGTCCCTGAAACCAGGCAACCGACACCAGTAGTTAGTAACCAAGCGCGCCGCCGGCGTACCGTGGGTCAGCAACACCGACCCACCCGCCGGCGGTTTTTTGTATCGCCGCGATGATCCCGCTGTGGCCGCGCCGCTCCGACAGCTTGTGGCCCATCGCCAGAAGCGCCTGCACGGCCTGATCACTCAGGCCCCCATGCTCCCAGTATGTCTGGTCGGGCAGGGCTTGATGGTGAATGCGTGGCGCGGCGACGGCGTCCGGCAAGCTCATGCCGTGATCGAGCACGTTGAGGATCACCTGCGTCACCGACGTGATGATCGTCGGACCGCCCGGCGTGCCCACGACCATTTGCAGATTGCCGGCGGAGTCCAATACGATCGACGGCGTCATGGCCGAGAGCATCCGCTTGCCGCCCTGAACGGCGTTGGCTTCGCCCTGGACCAGGCCGTACATGTTCGGCTTGCCTGGCGCGGTGGCGAAATCGTCCATCTCGTCGTTCAACAGAAATCCCGCGCCGGTCACGGTCACGCCGCTGCCAAACCCGCCGTTGAGCGTCGTCGTCACGGACGCGGCATTGCCGTCCGCGTCGACGATCGAATAGTGCGTGGTCTCCATCGGCTCCCCGCCGGACCCGCTCGCGTCGGTCGGCGTCGGGGTGGCCCGCTTCGGATCGATCTGGGACCGCAGGGTGGCCGCATACGATTTCGACAGCAGGCGCTCGATCGGCATGTGCACGAAGTCGGGGTCGCCGAGCCAGCGGTTGCGGTCGACGAAAGCGCGCCGCATCGCTTCGGTCAGCAGGTGCACGTACGCCGCCGTCCCGAACGCGGGCAGGGTATCGTAGCCCTCCATGATGTTCAGGATCTCGCCCATGGTTACGCCGCCTGAGCTGGGTGGCGGCATCGAGTAGATCGTGTGGCCGCGATACGTGATCTGGATGGGCGTGCGCCATTTCGCGCGGTAGTTGCGCAGGTCTTCTTTCGTGATCAACCCGCCGCCGCGCTGCATCTCCGCGACGATCAGATCGGCGATCTGACCGCGATAGAAGACGTCGGGCCCGGAGTCGCTGATGAGCTGGAGCGTGCGGGCGAGGTCAGGCTGGCGCCACAGCGTCCCCGGCGCCGGCGCGCTGTCGTGGACGAGAAACTGCGCTCGGCTCGCCGGGAACTGCGCCAACAGGTCGCGATCCGACGCGATGTCGCGGCTGCGCGCCGTGTCGATCACGTGGCCCTGTGCCAGGCGAATCGCCGGAGCGATCAGCGCGGCCCACGGCAGCTTCCCGTAGCGCTTCCAGGCTTCATGCAGTCCGGCGACGCTTCCCGGCACCCCCGCGGCGAGATGGCCGACGACGCTCTTGTCGGTGGGGTTTCCCGCCGCATCGAGGTACATGTCGTGGGTCGCGGCAGCCGGCGCCGCTTCGCGATAATCGAGCGCGGTGACTTCACCCGCGGCGGTGCGATGCACGATGAACCCGCCGCCCCCGATGTTGCCGGCATCGGGCAGCACGACTTCGAGCGCGAACGCGACGGCGACCGCGGCATCGATGGCGTTGCCGCCCTCCTTCAGGACTTCGACGCCGGCCGCGCTCGCGAGCGGATGCGCCGAGACGACCATCGCATGCTGCGCCGTGGCGGGACGTGACTTGAGTGTCCAGGTCGCCGGAATGACCGGCCTGCCGCGCACGACCGGCGTGATCGGGGCGGGGCGAGGCGTCTTGGCGCAGGCGACGGCGAGTAGAACGGGGAGGACGGAGAGCTTTCGCATTCGGTAATCTTGCGTCTATTTCCCATCCATGACAAACCGCGATTTCACCGACCCGAGGGCGACCGAGCAGCGGAATCCGCGGACCGACCGCATCGATACGGCGTCGAGTCTCGAAATCGTGGATCTCATGAATGCCGAGGACGCGCGCGTGCCCGGCATCGTCCATGGCGAGCGCGAACGCATCGCCAGGGCCATCGACCTGATCGTCGCAGCGTTCCGCGCCGGCGGTCGCCTCGTCTATGTCGGCGCCGGTACGTCGGGCCGCCTCGGCGTCCTCGACGCCGCGGAATGTCCACCGACGTTCAGCGTCCCTTCCACTATGGTTGTCGGCGTGATCGCGGGGGGCTACGGCGCGCTAGTGAAAAGCGCGGAAGGGGCTGAGGACGACGTGAACGCCGGCATGGTGGCGATGGACACCGCCGGCGTCACGAGCCGCGACGTGGTGGTCGGTATCGCGGCGAGTGGCACGACGCCATACGTTCGCGCCGCGCTTGGGAAGGCGCAGACGCTTGGCGCGAGGACGGTGCTCCTCACCTGCGCGACTCCACCCAAGGTTCTGGCGGAGACGTGCGACGTCGTGATCAACCCGATCACGGGCCCCGAGGTGCTGACCGGCTCGACCCGCCTGAAGGCGGGAACGGCCACCAAGCTCGTCCTCAACACCCTCTCCACCGGCGCGATGGTCGGCCTCGGCAAAGCCTACGGCAATCTGATGGTCGACTTGATGGCGCTGAGCCAGAAGCTGCACGACCGCGGCGAGCGGATCGTGATGGAAGTCTGCGACCTCAGTCGCGAGGACGCGCGCGCGGCGATCAAGAGCGCCGAAGGCAGCGTCAAGCTCGCCATCGTCATGGCGCGGCGGAAGGTCGGGCTCGCAGAAGCAAAGCGCTTGCTCGAGCAGGCACGCGGCCAGCTGCGAAGCGTGGTCGGCGATCCTCCCAGCGTGCGACGATGACCGACACGCTGGCCGTAGGCGTCATGTCTGGTACGTCGCTGGACGGCATCTCGACGGCGCTGGTGCGGCTCACGGAGAACGCGGCGCAGCTCGTGGCATTTCGGCAGGAACCATACAGCGCCGCCGAACGAGGCTCGATCATCGACACGATGGCGCGCGGCACGCCGAAGGACGTCGCGTTCCTGCACGTCGCGCTCGGCGAGCGGTTTGCCGGCGCGGTCCTGGGCCTGCTCGCGCAGGCTCGCGTCTCCCCCAAAAATCTCTCGTTCATCGCATCGCACGGACAGACTATCTGGCACGAGCCGGGGCGCGCGACCTTCCAGCTCGGCGACGCCGCGGTGATTGCCGAGCGCGTGGGTGTGCGGGTCGTGAGTGACTTCCGCGCCCGCGACGTCGCCGCGGGCGGCCAGGGGGCGCCGCTCGTGCCGCTCGCCGATGTGATGCTCTTCGGACACGAGGCGCGCGGTCGCTGGCTGCTGAACATCGGCGGGATGGCGAACGTCACGTGGGTGCCGCGCCGCGGCCAGACGGACGGCGCGTTCGCGTTCGATACGGGACCTGGCGTGGCGGTGATCGATGCCATCACGCGTCGGATCGATCCCGACGCGCCCTATGACAACGACGGCGAGCGGGCGCGCCGCGGCCGGCCGGTCGCGAAGCTGCTCGACGAGCTCCTCGGCGATCCGTATTTCAGCGCGCCGCCGCCCAAGAGCACCGGGCGCGAGCGTTTCGGGATCGAATACGCCGACAAGCTGCTCGCGCGCGTGCGGAAGGCCGGCGGCTCGGAGAATGACGCGGTGGCGACGGCGACGGCGCTGACGGCCGAGACGATCGCGCGCGCGGTGACGGCGCATGAGGGAGAGATCGTCGTCTCGGGCGGCGGCGCGAAGAACCCTGCGCTCATCGAACGTCTGGCGGCCCGCGTACAGCCGCGGCCCGTCGTGTTATTCGATCAAGTCTTCTTCGATGGCGAGGCGAAGGAAGCGGTCGCCTTCGCGTTCCTCGGCTTGCAGACGGTGTCGGGCAGGGCCGGTAATCTGCCGGCGGCGACCGGCGCGCGCGGGCCGCGCGTGCTGGGGCACATCACACCGGTGTGACCACCGGGGAGACCGCATGAACATGCACATCCTGCTGGCCGGTCTGGGCGCGACCGTGGTCTACTTCCTTCTTGGGTTCGTGTTGTTCGCCCTGACGCCGCTGGCCGACGAGTACCGCCGGTTTCCCGCCATCTACCGGACGCCGGAGTCCATGAAGCGCGTGGCTCCCGCGGGCATGCTGGGAATGTTGCTGTCGATCATTGCGCTGGCCTGGTTGTACGGCCTCATGATCCACACGCAGCCGCCGGTCATCGAAGGTCTGCGGTTCGGCGCGCTCGTCGCCGTCTTTGCGCTCGGCTCATTCGTGATTCACAACCATGTCAACCTCAACATCGGCCTGCGCCTCACGCTCGGCCAAGCCGTTGCCTATGCGGTGCAGTGGCTCGTGGCCGGTGTCGTGATTGCGCTGATCTACCGGTAATGCCGGGCAGCGCCAGCTTCCGCGCCGTCATCATGGAAAGCGTGGTCGAGGGCGGTCGGGGTCGGTCAGCGGCGGTCGGAACACCGGCCGCTACGGCATGTACCATGGCTCGTGCACCGATCTTTTTCCGCTATTGCGCTGCTGGCCGTTGTAACGCTCGCGGCGTGTGCCGATGCGCCGTCCACGCCGAGCGATGTGGCGAGCCGAGTCGTCCCCGCCGGCGCATTGTCCCACGACGCGCTGCTCGTTGGCGCCGGCGACATCGCGCAGTGTTACCAACCCGACAACCCCACGGTGATCACCCCACCCGAGCTGACGGGCGCGGAGTCGACCGCGGTGCTGCTGGACAGTTTGCCGGGCACGGTCATGGCGATTGGAGACAATGCCTACGAGTTTGGCTCGAGCGCCGATTACGCGTTGTGCTACGAGCCCACCTGGGGACGGCACAAGAATCGCACGCGACCGGCCGCAGGTAATCACGAGTATCTGACGCCCGCCGCCGCTGGATACTTCGCCTACTTCGGACTCGTCGCAGCCCCGCCGCTCGGCTATTACAGCTACGATCTGGGGGCCTGGCACGTGATCGTGCTGAACAGCACGCCGCAGTGGGCCGCCTGCCAGCCGGCGCCGACATCCCCGGCCGGCGGTCGCGCATGCGTCGGCGATGTCGCGCAACGCCGCTGGCTCGCCGCCGATCTCGCCGCGCATCACAACCATTGCACGATCGCATACTTCCATCATCCGCGCTTCAGCTCCGGCATGCACGGCAGCCAATACGAGATGCAGCAGTTCTGGGACCTGCTCTACGCCGCGAATGTCGATCTGGTGGTCTCGGGGCACGATCATCTGTACGAGCGCTTCGCGCCGCAGGACCCCGACGGGGCTCTCGACCCCGCGCGCGGGATTCGGCAGATCACGGTGGGCACGGGCGGCGCGGCGTTGTACCCTTTCACGACCGTCCTGCCGAACAGCGAGTTTCGCAACAACAGCGTGCACGGCGTGCTCGCGTTGCGGCTGGGCGCGGCAGGCTACGCGTGGCGCTTCCTCGCGGCGCCGAACGGCACGGTCGTCGACTCAGGGTCAGGCTCCTGTCACTGAGGGACGGCGCCTGCGCGCCGGCTCGCGACGGTCGCGGTGGGTCGCGCATCAAATCGGCAGCCGCCACCCCAGGGACATGACATGCGCGCTTCGTTGCTGGTCGCCGTCCTCGCGAGTTCCGCCTGCGCCTCGCACCGCGCGGAACTGGCCGTAGTTCCCGGCGTAACGCTTCAGTACCACCCGCGGGCCCAAGCCGACACAATCGTCTTTCAACGCGAAGTGCGGCGCGACGGGCACGACAGCAGCACGGGCACACGCACCGTCGTGCTGACCGCGATCACATCACACCGTCCGGCGCTGCTGCAGGTCGAGCAACGGTTCCCGGGCCGTGGCGGCGAGATCGTCGACACCGCGGTCGCCGAGCTCGCGACATTGCGCGCGGTGTCGCACCAATCCCACCAGCCGACGCGAACGATGCGCTTCGTGTTCGCGGATGCCGCCGAGGGTTCGGTGGCGGTTCACACGGCGGCCGGCGATTCCACCGTCGCCGTACATCAGCCGCTCGGCGGGCCGCTGTTCGACTCCAACGTGATCGACCTCGTCGTTGCGTCATTGCCTCTGCGGCCGGGCTTCAGCGAGGAGCTACCGTTCTTCTTTTATGAGCGCGGTGGGCGGGTCTTGATGCGCGTGACCGTGCGCGAGCGGGCGACGGTTGCTTTCGCGCAGCTCGGCATGCGCGATGTGTGGGTGCTGAACGTGGCGGTCCCGGGTGCGCCGGCGACGATGTGGATTGACGCGAAAGCGCATGTCCCGCTGCGCGTGCGCTACGATCTTCCCACGGTCAGCTTTTCGGACGAGCGCGTCACGCCGGTGATCTAGCGCGGCGCAGCCGTCGAGCGGGCGCTGGCGGCTGGCCTCGCCCGGGGGACGAGCGGATTAGTACGCGTGAGCCGACCGGCGTGGGCGCTGTGGCCCGCGGCGTTGGGAACGCCGTCTGCCCCACGTTCAATAGGCCGAATGTTGCCAACGTACCCGCGCCCGTCGTCCAATCCGCCTTGTTGTTGTCGTCCGAATTGTCCACGCGTTGAATCGAGTTTCCGCTGGCCGTCGCGCTTGTCGCATTGAGATCTTCCACCGCATTCTTCCGGAACGTCGTGTCGTCGTAGGTCGTAAAGGCCGGCGACCACTGATTTGCCGTCCCCACCACGCCCGCTTGTTGCTTGGTGTCGGCCGCCGTCGAGATGCCCGCGGGATCGTCGGACGCAAACACGGCGTCGATGATCGTGCCCAGCGAATCGACGACGGTGAGGACATTATCGGTGGCGTTCAGGCCGGCATCGCTCGACCAGAGGTCGAAGGCCACGTCGAAATTGCCCGGGAAGCTGGCGGCCGGCTGTTCGGTAATGCTCGCGGTCTCTTGCGTGGCGCCACCGGAGTTGCATGTCGCGCTCGACGAATTCGTGTGCACGACGATGATGTCATTGGTCGCGACGTTCATCGTCGGGAAGGCGTAATTCATCTCGCCGTTCGCGACAATGCCGGTGCGTTCCAGGATACGAAAGCCGGCCAGGCTGCCGCTCGAAACGACGCGCAGCTCGATCAAGTCGCAGCCGCCGGTGATGTTCGCGTTGAACTCGTTGATCCGGACCACCGCCGGCACCACAAACCCGGAAAACGTCGCGGCGTCCGGCGTCGTGAGCGCCGTGCCCTGCAGGTCGGTGACGGAGTGGGCGACGGTCACGCCGTAGCTCGTCGACGGCGTCTGCGCGCTCGTCGTAACGGTGACCGTGCGGCCGCTCAGCGACGCCGCGCTCGCGACGAGACCGTGGTCGAACGTGAATTGCGAGCCGTTCGCCTGCAGGCTGGTCGGCAGCACGTGCCGGGAGAACGTGACCTGGACGCTGGTCGCCGAGAGCGAAGTCGCGCTCACGACGGTGGGTGCCGGACAAGACGTGACGGCGACATCAGCCGGCCGGTACGCGCCGATCACCGCCATGGAGTTCACGGCCGCGAACGGCACACGCGTGGCGGTGAGCTGACAGCCGTTCACGAGGTCCGCCGAATCGACCATGCTCGCTGGCGCGCGCAGCTTCAGCAATGCGTTGCCGCTGCTGCCGGCGGTCGAAAAGGTCGCGCTCTGGAATCCGGTGCCGCTCGCGGCGAAGACGGCCGCGATCGCCCCGGATGCGGTGACGATCTCGGCGTCGTAGCTGCCGGCGCTCGTCACGAGATCCGTCGCGGAGACATCCTGGGTGAGCGCCGCGATGCTCGCGCCGGTGGATTGGCGCGTATAGCTGCCGATCGTCTGCGCGCGCCGCTGGTTCGCGACCGTTCCCATCTGCGTGATCGTGAAATTCACGACGTCGCCGACATTCGGCGCCGGAGTGAGCGTCGTCGGATCTACCTCGACCAAGAGAGCGGGGCCGGTCTGCGCGTGCTGGATCGTGAATCCCGCGAGATCGCTGCCGAGGGCCGGCTTCACGTACGTGACGGTCACGCCGTTGATCGCGAGATTCGTCGCGCCGTCGGCGGCGGCGCGCGCCGCGGCGAGCTGATCGAGCTCGCGGAGCTGCTCGAGACCGACGTCGTGCGCTTCCTGGGCTACCAGCCGCGCGACACGCTCTCCCTCTCGCTGTCCGCAGCCCACGTCCACTACGTCGGGCTCGGCAGCGGGCTCTCGGGATACGTCGTGCCGAGTCGCATGTACGGGATCCTCTCGGCCGGCCGACCGGTGCTCGTCGCC
>DATDEZ010000114.1:0-11948 GCA_036522875.1 Gemmatimonadales bacterium
CGCCGACCAGACGATACGCGAGTCGGGTCCCGTTGACGTCGATCGCGTGCAATGTGCTGGGGAACGTACGCACAACCGGCGCGGCGGCCGCCGCCGGCGCGGGCGCAGTCTTCTCGGGAGCGGGCTTTCCGCCGCACGCCAGGACGAGCAGGACGAGGCAGCACGTGACCAGTCGCATGGATACAGGATGCAGGGCCGCACTCGGAAATGCCACTAGCTGATCATCCCCAGTCTTTCGAACCAGGAGCGACGCGGCGCATGGCCCTTATGAAAGACATTGCGGATTTCGGATTGCGGATTGTGGATTCGACAGCTGATTCTTCCAATCCGCAATCCGCATTCCGCAATCGGAGTTTCAGTCCTTCCACTTTCTCCGCCAACACATTCACGGTGCCATCGTCCTTTGCCAATTTGCCGTTGACCAGGACGAACGGCTCGCCACGAATCGCGGCGCGATAGCGATCGTAGACGTCGGTTCGCACGATGACGTTCGTCATTCCGGTCTCGTCCTCCACCAGCAGGAAGACGGTGCCCTTCGCGGTCTCCGGTCGCTGGCGCGCGACGACCAATCCCGCTACCTGACACCTGATACCTGGCTTCAGGGTCTCCAGGTCGCGATTGAGCGTCAGGCCGGGGGGTAAGGCGTCGCGTACCAACGACAACGGGTGCGCGCTCGCCGAAAACCCAAGGGTGGCGTATTCGGCGAGCAGCGTCTCGTGCGGCGCCAGGCCGGCGAATGCAAGCCGCTCGTGCGGATGATCGAGCGCCAGCTCGAGCTGGCGGCGGCCTCGTCCGTCGCCGGAACGCGAAGCCTGGGGCGGGAGCCAGAGTCCGACCTGCCACAACAATTCGCGACGCGTGAGGCCGAAGCAGTCGCAGCCGCCCACCCACATCAGCGCTTCGATGGCGGTGCGTTTCAAGCTCGGGGGCGCTCGACGAATGAAGTCGCCGACGCTCTGGAACGTCCCATTGCGCTCTCGCTCTTCGACCGTCGCAGTCGCAGTCGCTTCGCTCCAATGGCGAATGAACCCTAGACCAATTCGAACCGCCCCGGCTCCTTCAACGGTGCACCACACGTCACTGACGTTGATATCCGGCAGCCGCATCCCGATGCCGTTCCGCATTGCGTCACGGCCGAGCGCGTCGATCGAGTAAAAGCCCATCGGCTGATTATTGAAGAGCGCGACGTAGTACTCGACCGGGTGATAATGCCGGAGCCACGCCGACTGGTAGGCGAGCAAACCGAACGCCGCGGCATGCGACTTCGGGAATCCGAACTCGCTGAAGGCGATCACCTGCCCGAACACTTTCTCCGCCGTCGCTTCGGGAACGCCGCGCGCCAGCGCTCCCTGGCGGAATTCGTCCCAGAAGCCGCCGATGAGATCGTGCGAGCGGCGCCGGCTCATCGCGCGGCGCAGCGCCTCCGACTGGCCGGTCGTGAATCCCGCCAGCGCCTGGCAGACCTGCAGCACCTGATCCTGATAGAGAATCACGCCGAGGGTTTCGGCGAGGCAGTCGCGGAGCAGGGGATGATCGACCGGCGGCTCGTACGGCTGGCCGGCGGCATGCGCGCGGCGCTGCTCTTCGCGGCGGCGCACGTACGGGTTGACGGCGCCGCCGACGATCGGCCCCGGTCTGACGATGGCGACTTCGACGGCAAGGTCCTCGAGATTGCGCGGCCGGCTGCGACGGATCATCTGGATCTGCGCGCGGCTCTCGATCTGAAACAGCCCGATGGTATCGCCGGCGCAAATGCGATCGTAAATGGCCGGATCCTCGAAGTCGATGCGGGACAGGTCGGGCGGCGTCCCGGTGCGGCGCGCGATCAGCTCGACGCACTCTTCCACGAGCGACAGCATGCCGAGCGCGAGGAAGTCGATCTTGATGAAGCGCGCGTCGTCGCAGGAATCCTTGTCCCACTGGCAGACGACCCGGTCTTCCATCGCCGCGCGCTCGAGCGGGACGATCTCGACGAGCGGCCGCGACGAGATGATCATGCCGCCGGGATGCTGCGACACGTGGCGCGGCAGCCCCCGAATCTCGTGCGCGAGCTGGCACAAATCCTTCCAGAGTGGCGCGTCTTTCCTCCCGGCGAATCCGGGCAAGCGCTCCATTTCGTCCGGCAGCTCGTCCGCGCGGCCGTCCGCGAGCTTTGCGACCAGCTCGATTTCGCCCAGCGGCAGATCGAGCGCCTTGCCGATCTCCCGCACCGCCGAGCGTAGCCGGTAGGTGGGAAAGCAGCACACGAGCCCGACGTACTCGTCGCCATAGCGCTTGTAGACCCGGCGGATCAGCTCCTCGCGGATCTCGCGCGGGAAATCGAGATCGATGTCGGGGACTGACGCGAGTGTCTCGTTCAAAAAGCGACCGAGGAAAAGCTTGTTGGCGATCGGATCGATATGAGAAAGGCCGAGGAGATAGCAGACGATCGACGAGACCGACGAGCCGCGCCCGCGACCGGGAAGGAGATTTCCCATGACGCGCCGCGTGCCTTTGCGAATCTCGGCGGCGACTTCGCGCGCGAGGTCGAACAGGTCGTGGTAGACGAGGAAGAAGCCGCTGAGCTTGTGATGCTCGATGAGCCGCAGCTCTTCCTCGAGCCGGCGCACGGCCTGGGTGCGATACACCGATCCATCGGGGTAACGATCGTCGAGCCGGGCACGACACCGCTCGGCCAGGGCGACCGGTGCCGGCGCGCGGTCGGCCCCGCGGAAATCCGGAAAGGTGTAACCGAGGTCGCTCGTGATGTCGAAGCCGCGGCAGCGCTGCGCGATGGCCGAAGTCGTGGCGACAGCATCCGGACAGTCCTGAAACAGCGACACGACTTCGTCCAGTGGTCGCAAGTAAAACTCGCTGTTGGGATATCTGACCCGGTGCGAGCCGTCGAGGGTGGTCCGGTGACGAATCGCGACCATCACGTCATGGAGGCGATGCAACGAACGGGTGTGATAACGAACGTTGCCGGACGCTACGATGCCAAGGTGCAGGTTTTCCGCCACGTCGATCAAGGACCGGCTGATAGCCATGTCGCCGCGAACGCGATTCCGCTGGATCTCCACGAAGAAGCGGCCCGTGCCAAACATCTCTTTGCAGCGAGTAGCGAGCTGGCGTGCGGCGCTCAGTCCTTCAGTCTCGAGCGTGCGCGACAACAATCCGTCCCGCCGCGCGCCGGAGAGGACGATGACTCCCTCGCGCCGCGCCGCGACCTGCTCGAGCGGCAGCCGAGGATCGAGCCGTTCGGCGCCGAGATGCGCGGCGGTGAGCAGGCGGCAGAGGTTGGCATATCCTGCGGGCGACTCCGCGAGCAGCACGACGTGGCTGCCATCCGTCAGCGTGACCTCCGCGCCGGTGATTGCCTGGATGTCGAGCGGCTTTGCGGCAGTCGCGAACTCGAGCGAGCCGTACACGCCGTTGCGATCGGTGAGCGCGAGCGCGGGATAGCCGAGCCGGTGCGCTTCGGCGAGGAGCTCGTCGGGTGGCGAGGCGCCATCGAGGAAGGAGAAGGCGGAGTGGCAATGGAGCTCTGCGTACATGCGGTTGGGCGGTTAGGGTTGCTGCATGTACCAACTGCCTGTGATCAAATCGTTGAACAGCACGACGCGTTTGCCGCCTTCCAACATCACTTCGTAGTAGAGTCGAGAGATGATTTGACGCCACCATTCATCATCAATGCGCCAAGTCTCGTTGATGGATTCAACTAACCGCCCAACCGCCATGGGTGCACCGGTCCCATCAACCTCGACCGTGACCTGGCGAGGCTTATTTACGGCTCGTAGTCGATCAGTGCGTAGCGGCGTTCGGGAAGGCGCGACCATGGCTGCACCTCGATGATGTGATACAAGCCTCCGCATCCGCCTTGGACGCGCAAGCGGATTTCGCGCGCAGCAGTGCGGAGCGCGCGCTGTTGCCCCGCGCGGGCGGCCGCCTGCGCATCGCGCGCGAACAGCTGCAGCTCGGCAGTGCCGGGAGCGAACCCCGTAAACTCGAGCACGAGCCGTTCGACCCCGCCGGTCGGCGGTGATTGCTCGAGGCGTGTTCGGAGCGGCGCCGCGATGCGCGCGGCGTCGGCGGTCGGCTCCTTGAGTAAATGCGCGGTGAGCCATGAGCCGCCGCCTTCGAGCTCGGCGCGCACGCGCAGCGCGTGCACGCGCCATCCAATGCGACGGGGATGTTTGAGCGCCCGGGCGATCAGCTGGTCGAGCGAGTGCAGGAGCAGCTCCCGCTCACCAACCGGAGTGAAAAACGTGAGTGCGGCGGTGATCGGCTCTGGAGCGATCCGCCCTTCGACCGGCTCCACGACGCGGCCGGCGGCGAGCTGCCACAACCGCCTGCCGGTCGCGCCGAACTGCGCGGTGATCGCCGCTTCGGGCAGTGCCGCGAGCGCGCCGAGGGTACGGATGCCGAGCTGGCGGAGCCGGCGATAGACGCCTGAGTCGAGCGGCAAAACCGCGATGGGTTGGGAAGCGAGAAAATTCCGTTCTGTTCCGGCAACTACGACGATCGCTTCGCTCGGCTTGGCGCGGCTGGCCGCGACCCAAGCGGTGAATTTCCCGACTCCCCACCCCAGACGTGCGGCGTGTGGCGTGCGGCGCATGATGGCGTCAATGATTTTTGCGATTGAGCCGAAAATCCCCTCCAGCCCATCCACTCCCACGTACGCCAATCCCAACTCTCCCGGCTCAATGACGGGACTCACCTCACCCAGCGCCGCGAGCAACGCGGCAAACTGCTCGTCGTAGTGCACCGGATCGGGCTCGACGAGCTGCAGCGTCGGGCACAACCCGATCGCCTGGCTGACCGTCATCCCCGGCTTCACGCCGGCGTGGCGCGCGAGTGGAGAGACCTGCCAGAGCTTCTTCGTCGTGTCGGGAGCGAGCAGCGCCGTGGGACTGGCGGCCAGGTTATCCTGACGCGCCTCTTCACAGCGCAGTGGGAAGAGGGGAATCCAGACGCAGGCGGCGAGCGAGCTCGAGAGACGTTGCGACATTGACAAATCCCAAAGGGACCCGAATATATCCCGAAGCTCGTCAACCTCGCAAGCACACCGAGAAGGTTAGACTTTGGGCATGACACAAGCGGATCTCTTTGGGCCTGAAGCACTTCCGGCTCCCAACCAGGAGATCGTCGAGCTCGCCCGGCAGATCCCGCCCGCCGTCAGATTCGGCACGTCTACCTGGACCTATGACGGCTGGTTCGGCGACGTCTATCACCGTCGCTACCGCGGCCCGCAGCCGGCGAAGCGGCTCGAGGAGTACGCGCGCTATCCACTGTTCCGGACCGTCGGCATCGACAGCGCGTTCTACGACCCGCCGTCGGAAGAGGAGCTCCGAGCGTATGCCGAGGCGCTGCCGCCAGGTTTTCCATGCGTCAGCAAAGTCTGGGACCGCATCACGGCGAAACGGCTTGGTCAGGATGCGCCGCAGCCCGGGCTCGCGGGCATGCGCAACCCTGACTTCCTCAACGCCAGCCTCTTCAAAGATTCCGTGCTCGGCCCGTATGAGCGGGTGTTCGCCGATCACGCCGGCGCGTTCGTGTTCGAATTTCAGGCGATGCGCGGCAAGGATCTTCCCGATCCGCTCCAATGGGCCGATCAACTGGACGCGTTTCTCACAGAGCTCCCGCGCGACTACCGCTACGGCGTCGAGCTTCGCAATGCCGAGCTGCTGACCGGCGTCCACGGCGAAGTGCTGAAGCGCCATGGCGTGGCGCATGTGTTCAACTCCTGGACTGAAATGCCGCCGATCGGCGAGCAGGCAGGATTGGGGTGGACGTTCTCGGCGGACTTCATAGTCGCACGCGCGTTGCTGAAGCCGGGGCGACGGTATGCCGACGCCGTCAAGCAATTTCAGCCGTACGACCGGGTGCAGGAGCCGCAGCCCGCGTTGCGGAACGATCTCTTACAGCTCGTGCGAGAAGCCCTGCGCCGGCGCGTCGAGGCCTTCATTCTCGCCAACAATCGGGCGGAGGGAAACGCCCCGGGGACGATCCGCGCCGTCGCGCGAATGTGGCAGGAAGGTGACGCGGGGGCGGTAACGGCGGGTAGGTAGCAAAGAGCCCCTTCTGAGGAGAGGTCGATGCGCCCTGCCGTGTTCGTCTTGCTGTGCGTACTGCTCGCCTGTCAGGAACCCGCTACCAGAGTCGTGCCGGTGACCGTCGAATGGATGGACTGGCCGGCGGAGGTAAATGCCGGACAACCGTTCCGCACACGGCTCGTCGTTTCGGGAGTCTGTGGACTCGATCCGCGATTCCACGTCGGCGCAAGCGCCGATTTGTCGGCCGTCACGTTTTCGCCGTATTTCGTCGTCGATGACAGGCCGGTCGCCTGCCTCGACGTGCAGACCATCACGGTCGCGCTGGTGGCGATAGGCATCGATACCGCCGGCATGGCCCCCGGCCTCGCGGCGAGCACGTCGCGCGATTATGCCATGCTGGGCGCGACCTGGGCGTACACGCTCGCGGCGCGGGCATTCGCGATCGGGCAGCCGCAGCCGCTCCCGGTGCGGCTATTCGGTAACGTCACCGTGCGACTGGGCGGCGCGGATTCAACACGGCGCAACGCGGCCGGCGAGGCGTATTTGGTGCACGATTCGACCGGCTGCGCGCGCGTGCGGCCGATTGCGACCTACCGGCCCGACACGTATTTGCCGCTCGAGGATCAGGCGGACACCACGAGCCTTCAGGGCGTGTTCGTCAGCGGCTACATCTACAACGCGGCGGCACCCGTATGCGGGGAAACGCGCGTCTTTCATCTCGTCTCGCGGAACTAGGGCAGACTGCCGCGCAGCTCGAGCTCGCCCTGGAACGGCAGCTTGGCCCGTCGATAACGATCGATCATCCCCGTATGATTCTTGAAGCCGTGTTTGCGGCGCAGCCGCTCGATGCGGCGCGATAGGGCAGTGGCGTACTCGCGCGGCGCACCGGACTGACGCGCGTACGCCTTCTGGTAGCGCGGCACCAATTCGGGAAAATGCTCACCGAGGACAGGCAGAAAGCGATCGCGCACGGGCCCGTAGAGGCGGAGCGCGCCGGCATGCACGAATCGCGCGCCAGCCGCCCGCGCCGCCGCGAACAGCGCGTCGAGGTGCGGGACAGCGTCGGTGATGCCCGGGAGGACGGGCGCGACGATCAGTCCCGCGTTGATCCCCGCATCGACCAGTTTCTTGAGCGCCCGGAGGCGCGCGTGCGGCACGGGTGAGCGCGCCTCGAGCTTGCGCGCGAGCGCCGCGTCGTGCGTGATGAGCGAGACATGGATCTGCAGCTCGTTCCGCTCCTGGAGACGCACCAGCAGATCGCAGTCGCGCGCGATCAGCGGGCTCTTCGTGATGATGCCGAAGGAGAGACCTTCACAGCGCGTCAGACGCTGTAACACGGCACGCGTGACGCGAAACCGCCGCTCGGCGGGCTGATAGGGATCGGTCGCGGTGCCGATGACGATGCATCCGCCGAGCGGCACGCGCTTCAGGTCGGCCTCGAGCGCACCGACGACGTGCTCCTTGACGAAGATCCGGCGCTCGAACGCCTCCCAGCCGTGCGCGCCGCGATAGTCGGTGAACTCGCCGTCGGTCAGCTTGCCCTTCTCGTGCGCACGCTCGACGACGTAGCGGTGGGTGTAGCGCGCATAGCAGTAGCTGCAGCCGAACTCGCAGCCGACATAGGGATTGAGCGACCAGTAGTCCATGCCGGTCGAGCTTGGCGGGTTCAGGACGCGCTGCGGAGTTAATGAAACGAACCTCGTGCCGCGGAGTCGCTCGTCGAGAACCTGGGCGGCCAGCCGGTTGGGCGATTGGGCGGTTGGACCAAGCGGCAATTCCAGCGCCGGCCGCTCAGCCACAGCGTGCCCAGCCGCACTGCAGGCACACAACACATCCGGACTGATGGGCGGTCTTCGCGCCGCAATCAGGACACGGCAGAGGCTTGGGAGGGGCGGATTCCCGGGGCTTCTTTACGGCCATACACCCCGAATATAACCCGAAACCCTATCTGCCGGCCAGACGCCTCCAGCCGAAGTACACCGGCACGCCGAGCAGGACGAGGATCAGTCCGAGGAACGCGTAGGTACGCGTGGCGCCCTGCACGAGCAAATCGACCGCGATCAAACCGGTGAGGGCAACGTACACGGCCGGCAGGACGGGATACCCCGGCGCTTTGACCGGTCGCGGCAAGTCGGGTCGTTTTTTCCGCAGCCGGAAAATGCCGATCGCCGTGACGGCGTAGAACACCACGGCGGCGAAGATCACGAAGTTGAGCAATTGCCCGTACGTCCCGGACAGGCAGAGCACGCACGTCCAGATCGCCTGCGCAATCAATGCCAGGGACGGCGTCTTGTATGTCGGATGCAGCGTCCCCGCCGACTTGAAGAACAGATTGTCACACGCCATGGCGTAGTAGACGCGCGCCCCGGACAGAATCAGCCCGTTGTTGCAGCCGAACGTCGAAATCATGATCGCGAAGGCCATGATGTAGAGGCCGGGAGCGCCAAGGATTGCCTGCAGCGCGGCGGTGCCGACGCGGTCCTGTGGTGCATTGGCGATGCCGGCGGCCGGGAGCACCAGCAGATACGCCACATTCGCGAGTACGTACAGCGTCGTCACGGTAATGACGCCGGCGCCCATCGCGAACGGCAGGTCCTTCTCGGGATTCTTGAGCTCGGCGCCGGCGAAGCCGACGTTGTTCCAGGCGTCCATGGAGAACAGCGAGCCGACCATCGCGCCGCCCACGACGGGAAGAATCGCGAGCGTCAGCCCGCCACCGGCCCAGAAGTTCGCTCCGAAGTTCGCGGCGATCGCGTCCACGTTCCGGCCGATCGCGATGCCGAGCAGGATGAGTCCGGCGAGCGCAGCGGTTTTGATCGCCGTCAGGGTGGTCTGGATGAACGCCGCGGTCCTCACGCCGCGCACGTTGACCCAGGTGAGCAGGACGATCGACGCGATGGCGAACAGGCGCTGGGGTGAGAATCCCACGGCGACGTCGCCGATGGGCTGCGGAAAATGCAGCGTCGTGCCGAGGAAGACGTCGGGCTTCAGCCACTCGAATCCCGGCAGCACCGACGTAAAGCGCGCGAATGCGACCGCGACGGCGGCGATGGTCCCGGTTTGAATCACGACGAACAAGGTCCAGCCGTACAAGTATCCGAATAGCGGCGAGATCGCTTCGCGGAGGTAGACGTAATTGCCGCCCGCCCTCGGATACATCGCCGCCAGCTCGCCGTAGGACAGCGCGCCGAGCAGCGTCACGATCCCGGATAACACCCACGTCGCGAGCAGCAACCCCGGCGAGTGCACCTGTCGGAGGATGTCGGCCGAGACGATGAAGATGCCGGATCCGATCATCGATCCGACCACGAGGGCGGTGGCATCCAGGCGCGAGATGGCCCGGACGAACTCGACCCGCTGCGGTTGGACGGGGGTAGAAGTCATCAGGCTAACCTAGTTGCCAATCCCGGGGGCCGCTATCTTCCGGCGGCCAACAACTCCCGTAACTGCCGAGGAGAACCTGTGCGTCTCCTGCCGAGAGAAGAAGAGTTTTTCGATCTGTTCACCGAAGTCGCCAATCGCAACAAGGAAGCCGTCGAGCATCTCCGCAAGCTGTTCGAATCGCCGCCCGATCGCCGCACGCCCTACGTCGAGGCCCTGAAGCGCCTCGAGCACGAGGCCGACCAGGTCACGCACGAGGTCGTGAATCGCCTCGACCGCACGTTCATCACGCCGCTCGACCGCGAGGACATTCACCAGCTCGCCTCGGACCTCGACGACGTGATGGACGCGATGGACGGCACGGCCAGGCGCGCGCAAATCTTCCGCCTCGGCGCCTCGCCGGCCGGCGTGCTGCGCATCGCCGAGGTGCTGCAGCGCATGATGGCCGCGATCGCGGAGGCCGTCAGCCGGCTCAAGAAGGGCAATGACGTGATGAAGTACTGCATCGAGGCGAAGGAGCTGGAAGAAGAGGGCGACGCGATCTACCACGAGTCGCTCGGTCAGCTGTTCGAGAAAGAGCGCGACGCGATCGAGCTGATCAAGTGGAAAGAGATCTACGACAACCTGGAGCGCACGCTCGATCAGGCGGAAGACGTGGCCAACGTGGTCGAGTCCATCACCATCAAGCACGCCTGATGACGCAGTCCATCTGGTTCGTTCTGGCGATCGTCGTCGTCGCCCTGGCTTTCGACTTCATCAACGGCTTTCACGACGCGGCCAACTCCATAGCGACCGTCGTGTCGACGCGCGTCCTGTCGCCGACCGCCGCGGTCGTGTGGGCGGGCGTGTTCAACTTCATCGCCTTCTTCGTGTTCGGCACGGCCGTCGCGAAGACCATGGGGAAAGGGCTGGTCGACCTCGCCGTCGTGGATGCTACGGTCGTGCTGGCCGGCCTGCTCGGGGCGATCGCCTGGAATCTGATCACGTGGTATGCCGGCCTGCCGTCGTCGTCCTCGCACGCGCTAATGGGCGGTTATGCGGGCGCGGCGGTCGCCAAGGCGGGGACTGCGGCCCTGATCGGCAGCGGCTGGGTCAAGCCGCTCGCCTTCATCGTGCTCTCGCCGCTGATCGGCATGGCGGTCTCGTTCACCATCATCGTGGCATTGTCGTGGCTCCTGCGCCGGTCGTTGCCGCGCAAGATCGACCGCACGTTCCGCGTGCTGCAGCTGGTCTCGGCGGCCGGCATGTCGCTCAGCCACGGCAGCAACGATTCGCAGAAGACGATGGGGATCATCGTCGGCCTGCTCGTCGCCGAGAACGCGCTGTTCCGCCAGCACTTCCCGCTGCTCTACCTGAACACGGCGGACGTCATTCCCACGTGGGTGGCGCTGGCGGCCTACGCGGCTATCGGTGCGGGCACGATGGCCGGCGGTTGGCGGATCGTGAAGACGATGGGTCAGCGTCTCACGAAGCTGACGCCGTTCGGGGGATTCGCCGCGGAGACCGGGGCGGCGCTCACCATCGGATTTGCATCGCACTTCGGGATCCCGGTGAGCACGACCCACACCATCACGGGCGCGATCGCCGGAGTCGGCGCGGCGCAGCGGTTCTCAGCGGTGCGGTGGGGTCTGGCGGGACGAATCGTCTGGGCGTGGCTGCTCACGATTCCGGCTTCCGCGGGCATCGCGATGCTCGCATACGTCGCGTTGCACGCCCTGCTTTAGCGCGTCAGTCGAGCTTGAGCGTCAGGACTCGGCGCTCGGTCATCTCCTCGATCGCATAGCGCACGCCTTCGCGTCCTAACCCGGACGCTTTCGCGCCGCCGTACGGCAAGCGGTCCACACGATAGCCGGGGATGTCGTTGCCGTTCACGGCGCCCACGTCCAGCTCGGCGTACAGCTTGAACATCGTGTTGACGTTGGTCGTGAACACGCCGGCCTGCAGTCCGTAGGGCGACGCGTTGGCCCAGGCGATCGCGTCGTCCAGCGCGCGATAGGGCGTCACGGTCACGAGCGGCGCGAACACCTCCTCGCAATTCACTTTCATCTCGGCGCTGGTGTGCGTCAGCACGGTCGGCTCGAGGAAGATGCCGCGCCGTTTTCCGCCCAGCTCGAGCTTCGCGCCCGCGGCGGTTGCTTCCGCGATCCAGCGCTCGACCCGCTCGGCCGCATCCAGCGCGATCATCGGGCCGACGTCGGTCTTGTCATCGAGCACGTCGCCGGTTTTGAGCTGGCCCACTTTGTCGAGCAGCAGACGCAGGAACTGGTCGTAGACCTTCTCGTGCACGTAGATCCGCTGCGTCGAAATGCAGGACTGGCCGGCGTACGTGAAGCCGCCGATCGCGCAGCGCGTCGCCGCCCAGGCGAGGTCCGCGTCCGGCTCGACGATCACCGCGGCATTGCCGCCCAGCTCGAGCGCCACGCGCTTCGTGCCGGCTTTGGCGCGGATCGCCCACCCCGCTTTGGCGGAGCCGGTGAACGTGATCATCCGCACGCGCGGGTCTTCGATCAGGATTTGCGCGACCTCGACGTGACA
>DATDEZ010000115.1:0-12806 GCA_036522875.1 Gemmatimonadales bacterium
CCCACACTACCGCGGTTGCCTCCGTCATACGCCTTCTAAAATCTCCGGCATGCATCCCAGAACTACGTTCCAAAAGAAAAGCCCCGCATTCACGCGGGGTTCTGCGAGTTATGCGCCCGCTAGGCGGCCCGGCCAAGGGCCTTGGTCAAGCGGGTGCGATACTCTTTTCGCTTGCGCCGTATTTCGCTGTGAGCTGAACTCGGGACCCAGTTTTTGCGTAGCACACGGCGTCGTTCACGCCGGCTTCCCACAGTGCCACGACTGAAGACCGAAGCCAGAGTCTTTTCCCCCATCAGCGAGTGCCATCCGCTACCTGCGCTGATGTCGAACACTCCGATGTAGCCTCCCGTTAGAAGTTGAAAGGGCTGCGTAATCTTGTTTTGTTGGTCAAATTGGGTCGAATTCTTCTTCCGGAAGCTCTCAAACCAGGACGGATAGACGAAGTCCGATACCTCTACTCCGTCGACTTTGTACGCGTACTCGTCAGCCTCGCAAGCGTCGCAGACCTCGTACGCGTATAAAGTGCCCGCTGTATCAGAGGTCTGCACAAAAGCAGTGAGATTGATATCGGGATCCCCCAGCATCTCGAGTAACTCATGGCTGGCAGTCACCGTCCAATTGCTTCCGAATTTCATGTCAGAACCGGCAAACACCTTGCCCAAAGGAAGGCCCTCGGAAGTTATGTCGTGATAACCAAGAGCATTCGCCTGGTCGGAATCGTCAAGAATCACCAGCCACCAACTACTCGTATCGGGATCGCCGGCGCTAGGAACGAACGTGAGCTTCGCGTCAACGCCCCATACCGGATAAAAATCCTGAGTTACCTGTTTCTGCAGGACGGGAACCACGTCACTTACCTGTTGGTCAGTTAAGACTGTGCTGGAATTAATCACGGAAATCTGGATAGGCATTCGGTTTCTCCTTGGACTTAGAATTCGGAGAACGCCAGGGAAGGTGCGACTCTTGGTGAAAAGCCTATACCCACAATGCGATGGCTTCAAGGAGCATTTATGCACAGCCGAGATGGCCGCGCCTGCACACAGCAGTTCAGCATGAAAGCTCAGATATAAGCGTTAATGGCCGCCGCCAAGCTCTCGAACAATGTTATTAACGAATGATTTCGCGTCGCCAAACAGCATGAGCGTTCGGTCCAGGTAATAAAGAGGATTATCAATACCTGCGAAGCCGGGACTCATACCGCGTTTGATCACCATCACTGTCCGCGCTTTATCGACATCGAGTATCGGCATTCCATAAATCGGGCTAGACGCATCGTTGCGAGCCGCCGGATTGGTGACGTCGTTAGCACCAATCACGAGCGCAACATCGGTCTGAGGAAAATCACCGTTAATCTCTTCCATGTCCATCAGGCGGTCGTAAGGGATGTCGGCTTCAGCCAGCAGGACATTCATGTGGCCCGGCATGCGGCCCGCCACCGGATGGATCGCGAACTTCACGATCACGCCGCGCTTGGTCAGCGCATCGTAGAGCTCCGCGACCTTGTGCTGCGCCTGGGCGACCGCCATGCCGTACCCGGGAATGATCACGACGGTGCGGGCCTGCTCGAGGAGCTGCGCCGCGCCTTCGACCGTCTCCTGCTTCCAGACTTTCTGCTCTCCGGCCGCGACCGCCGGCTGCGCTTTCCCGAACGCGCCGAACAGCACGTTGGTGAACGAGCGGTTCATGGCGCGGCACATGATGATCGACAGGATCAGGCCGCTCGAGCCGTCCAGCGCGCCCGCGGTGACGAGCAGCTTGCTGTCCAGCACGAAGCCCATCGCCACCGCCGACAACCCGGCGTACGCGTTGAGAATCGAGATGACCGTCGGCATGTCGGCACCGCCGATCGGGATGATCAGCAGCACGCCGAAGACCAGCGACAGGCCCGCGACTCCGTAGAACGCCTGCCGGGCCCACGGCGCGTCCGGATGAATCACCAGCGCGACCGCAAGCCCTGCGGCGGCTGCGAGCACGATCAGGTTCACGAAGTTCTGGCCCGGGTAGGTGACCGGACGCTGCGGAATCCATTTGACTTCCTGCAGCTTGCCGGCGGCCATCAGGCTGCCGGTAAACGTGAGAAATCCGAGGATCACCTCCGCGCACAGCGCGCCCATGCGGAAATGCGTCATCTCGACCGCGGCACCCGCACCGTGCTCGCCGAGCCAGAGGAAATATTCCGCGGCGCCGACGAGGCCGGCGGCGAGCCCGCCGAACGCGTGGGACAGCGCCGTTCGCTGGGGCACCGCGGTGAGCGGCACGAGTGAGAGGGGAATGCCGACGACGAAGCCCGCGATGATCGCGATCAATATCCAGCCGTGGTGGATGATCTGCGGCTGGATCCACGTCGCGACGACGGCGATCGTCATGCCGATGATGCCGGCGACGACGCCGCGCCGCGCCGTCTTCGGATCGTTCATCCAGTTCAGCGCGAAGATGAACAGCGCCGTTGCCAGAATGGCGGACAGCTCGCTGACGGCGCGCATCAACGCTTCTTGAACATCTTGAGCATGCGGTCGGTGATCAGGAATCCGCTGACGATGTTGGTCATCGACGCGAACAGCGCGACGGCGCCGAGAATGCGGATGCCGAGCGGGTGATCGGCTCCCACGACGACGATCGAGCCCACCACGGCGATCGCCGAGATCGCGTTCGTGATCGACATCAGCGGCGTGTGCAGCAGCCGGGAGACGCGGCGAATCACGCCGAGCCCGATGAACGTCGCGAGGATGAACACGAACAACATCGACCCGAAATCAGACGTCATGACTTTCGCACCTCGCCGGCATGGGTCACGCAGGTGTCGCCGATGATCTGGTCCGTGAAATCCGTCCGCAGCTGGCCGTCCTTGACGATGTGGCCGAGAAACGCCGCGACGTTCCGGGCGTACATCTGACTGGCGTCGAACGGCAGCGTACTCGGCAGGTTGAGCGGCCCGAGGACGACCACCCCGTGGCGGACGATCTCGGCGCCCGCCTGCGTCACCTCGCAATTGCCGCCGGTCTCCGCCGCGAGATCGACGATGACCGCGCCCGGCTTCATGCCGTCCACGGCCGCCGCGGTGATCAGGATCGGCGCTTTCTTGCCGGGGATCGCCGCGGTCGTGATCACGATGTCGGCATCCTTTACCGCCTTCGCGAGAAACGCGAGCTCCTTCTGGTGCGTGTCGGCCGACAGCTCTTTCGCGTAGCCGCCCGCCGTCTCGGCGTGCTCCTCGATCGCCATCTCGAGGAACGTCGCGCCGAGACTCTGCACCTGCTCCTTCACCGCCGGACGGACGTCGAACGCCGAGACGATCGCGCCGAGGCGCCGCGCGGTCGCGATGGCCTGCAACCCGGCGACGCCCGCGCCTAGCACGAGCACGCGCGCCGCGGGGAGCGTTCCAGCGGCGGTCACGAGCATCGGCAGCAGCCGTCCGGTCGCCGACGCGGCGATCAAGACGGCCTTGTAGCCCGCGACCGTCGCCTGCGAGGACAGGACGTCCATGCCCTGCGCGCGCGTGATGCGCGGCAGCAGGACGAGACTGAACGTCGTGAGCTTGCGTTGAGCGAGCTGCCGGACCAGCGCTGGGTCGGCCGCGGGTTGAAATGCGGCGACGACCGCGCCGCCTTCGCGATAGCGCGCGACATCGGCGGCGGCCGGCGCCTGCACCTGGAGCGTGACGTCCACTTCGCCGAGCGTGACGGCGCGATCGACCAGGGTCGCGCCGGCGGCCGTGTAGGCGGTATCCGGAAAAAACGCGGCCGATCCCGCGCCGCGTTCGACGACGATTTCGAAGCCGCCCTTTTTCAGACGGCCGGCGACCTCCGGTGTCAGGGCGACCCGGCGCTCATTGGCGGCGACTTCTTTTGGTACTCCGATCTTCATGGAATCACGATCCCGGACCCGGCAGCCGGGGAGCCTGGTTCTTGCCTCCCGACTCCAGGCTCCTCTTTTGTGCGAGCATGCGCTCCGCAAAATCCAGGCGCTCGGCAAGCTCGTTGCATTGCTGGCGCACGGCGTCGAGCTGATCCTCCAGCTCCGCAAACCGCCGGTCCACCCGGCCCCGCAGCTCGTGACTTGCCGAGGCCACAAGACCGACACCCCAGTCCCGGAGCGGAAGGTCGTTGCTGTCGCGGAACTCGCCGGCAGCGATCAATACGACGTCGTACAGGTACCAGACCCCGAGACCGCCCAGCGTGAGGATCATCGCGATCGCGGTCTTCGGCTTGTCCACGTAGAACCGGTGCAGCCCGAAGATACCGCCGACGATCCCGAGCCCGAGTGCGACGCCGCGCGAGCGGCGCGAGACATCGGGAGGCTGCGCCTCAGGATCGTCTTCGGTTTCGAAATCGTCGTCGTAAGAATCAGGCACAGTGACCCTCAATACTGCGGACGGAAGTCGAGCCGAGCAAGCAAGTCGATACGGAATGCTTCATGCCGGTTTCACCAATTCGTCACGCAATGTCGCTTCGATCGTCTCGTGCCGATAGCGGAACCCGGCCGCCCGCAGTCGCTCGGGCAGTACGCGCTGGCCGCTTTGCAGCATCCCGGCGCCTTCGGGTCCGAACGCCATGCGCAGGGCGAAACTCGGCACGGCGACGATCGCGGGACGACCCAGGACCGTGCCGAGCGCTTTCGCGAGCTCGCGATTGGTGACCGGATTGGGCGACGTCATGTTGACCGGTCCGACCAGCGTCTCGGTGGAGAGCGCGAACACCATGGCGGCGAGGACGTCGTCCATCGCGATCCAGCTGACGTACTGGTTGCCGCTGCCGATGTGGCCGCCGAGGCCGAGCCGGAACGGCGGCAGCATCTTCGCGAGCGCGCCGCCGGTCGCGGTGAGGACGATGCCGAATCGCAGGTTCACGACGCGAATGCCCGCGCGCGTCGCCGCGCCGGTCGCCGCTTCCCACTCGCGCGACACGTGCGCGAGAAAGTCCTCGCCCGGCGCGCTTTGCTCGGTGAGCATCTCGTCGCCCCGGTCGCCGTAGTACCCGACCGCCGACGCGGCGAGCAGCGTGCGCGGCCGGCGGTTCAGCCCAGCCAGCGCGTCGCTGACGAGCTGCGTGCCGAGGACGCGGCTGTCGCGGATGCGATTCTTCTTGGCGGGCGTCCACCGCCCGAATACGTTCTCGCCGGCGAGGTGAATGACGGCGTCGGCGCCTTCGAGTCCCGCGCGATCGATCGTCCCGCGGGCGGGGTTCCACTGAATCGCGCGCTCGCCGGGCGCCGGCGGACGGCGGACGAGCGGCACGACGTCATGACCGGCGCGTACGAGGACAGGTTGCAACGCGGAGCCGACGAGACCGGTGGACCCGCTGACTACGATTTTCATTCGGGAAGAATCGCTTCGGCCTCGATTTCAACCAGCATGGCGGGGTCCACCAGTCGAGTGACCGCGACGAGGGTACACGCCGGCCGGATCGCGCCGAACACTTCGCCGTGCGCGCGGCCAATCGCCTCCCAGTGATCGATGTTCGTCACGTAGAGCCGCGTCCGGACGACGTCGGCAAAACTCGTCCCGGCCTGCTCGAGCGCGCGCCCGATGTTGCGCAGCGCCTGGACGGCCTGCGCGTAGGGATCGCCCGCGCCCACGATCGTGCCGTTCGAGTCGGTTGCGGTCGTTCCGGCGACGTGCACCACGCGCCCGACCCGCACGGCGCGCGAGTATCCCACGACCGGCTCCCACGGCGCCCCACTCGAAATGTTCTGCCGCTTCATTCCGCCGCGGCGTTCCAGGTGACGTGCGACGGTGTGCCGACCGACTTCGCCTCGGTGATGCGCTCGTCCGTGGCGCGGACGATCTCTTCGACGCCGCGCGGTGGAGTGAGGAAGGTGACACCGCCGATGCTGGGTGGCGCCGTCGGCCGACCGTCCGCCGTGCGCAGCTCCGCGAGCCCCGTCCGGAGCTTTTCCAGAACCACGCGCGCCGAGGCAGCCGGCGTTTCGGGCAGGAGTGCGACGAATTCGTCGCGACCCAGGCGAGCCACGAGGTCGGTGGCGCGGAGCGCGCCCCGCAGTGCGGCTGCCGCCGCGCGCACGAGCTCGTCGCCCACCCGTGTGCCGAGGTCGATGGCGACCACGCTGAATGGGTGCTGGTAGCGACGCGCACGCTCGATCTCGGCACTGGCGGCTTCGTGGAACGCCCGGGCGTTTCGCACGCCGGTGAGGTCGTCCACCCTGGCGAGGCGGCGCTCCCGGGCCAAGGACCGCCGCAGGGCCAAGACAGCCCAGGTCAGACCGCCGATGGCGGCCAAGGCCAGCAGGATGATGGGTGCGCAGTCACGGAGCATGCGGGAAAGCTACGATTTGGTCCCCTGCTTGACAGCCAGCCGGAAAGATATACTGTATTAGTACAACGATACACCGAGGATTCCCGTTGTTCGAGCACATCGACGCCCGAAGTCCGACGCCGCTGTACGCCCAGATCGCTGGACGGCTGCGCGTCGCGATCGCCGCCGGCGACTTGAAGCCGGGCGACGCACTGCCGTCCGTCCGCAATCTCGCGGGGCGGCTGCGCGTGAATCCGGCAACCGTGGTGCAGGCCTATCGGGATCTCGAAGCGGAGGGCTTTGTGGAGATGCGTCAGGGAGCCGGGACGTTCGTGCGCGAAGTCGTTCCAGAGCGGCGAGCCAGCGAGCGCACCCGCCAGGCCGCGGGCCTCGTGCGACAACTGGTCGCGGAAGCGGGGCGGCTCGGCCTCACCACCAAGGAGCTGCTGCAAGCCATCGCTCAGGAGCTCGAGGTGAAGGTCTCATGAGTCACGCGATCGAAATCCGCGACCTGCACTATCGCGCCGGGAAGGCGTTCGAGATTCGTGATCTCGCGCTGCGCGTCCCGACCGGCTCGCTGTACGGCTTCCTCGGTCCCAATGGATCGGGGAAGACGACCACGGTGCGCCTGATGCTCGGCCTGCTGCGCCCATTGCGGGGCTCGATCACCGTCCTCGGTGCCAGCGTGCCGCGCGATATCCCGCGCATTCTGGCGCGGACGGGCTACGTGCCCGAGCAGCCGCATTTGTACCAGACGTTGACGGTCGACGAAGCGCTGCGCTTCCATGCCGTCTTCTATCCGACGTGGGATTGGACCTGGGCCAACGAGCTCGCGGGGCAATTCGGACTCGAGCGCAGCCGCCGCCTGGCCCAGCTCTCGAAGGGCGAGATGGGGAAGCTCGAAATGTTGCTCGCCCTGGCGCAGCGACCCGAGCTACTCGTGCTCGACGAGCCGACCGACGGTCTCGATCCCGTGGTGCGGCGTGACGTGCTCGCGGCGCTGCTCGACTACGTGTCGCAGCAGAACGCGACCGTCTTCATCTCCAGCCACCTCGTGCACGAGCTCGAGCGGATTTGCGACTGGGTCGGCGTCATGGATCGCGGCCGGCTCGTGGCCGAGCTGCCGATGCAGAGCTTCAAGAACGGCATCAAGCGACTGCGCGTCGCCAATCCCCCTGCCCTGCCCGGCGACACGCCGTTCGTCGTGCTGGCGCGCGAAGTCACGAACGGATCGGCCGAGACCTGGACGGTCCGTGGATGGCAGGCGCCGATGAGCCAGTACTTCGAAGGGGTGGGCGCGTCGCTCCGCGAGGTCATCGATCTCGACCTCGAGGAAGGTTTCGTCGAGCTGTTGCGGACATTCCGCGCGCCGTCGCCGCGGGACTGAGAGGAGCCGTCATGTTCCGGATGATGTTGTTCACGCAATGGAAGTGGTCGCGGCAGATCCTGCTCCCGGCCGTGCTCGCGGCCTTCGTGTTGCCGATCTGGTCGGTCCAACACGCGGGCGATCCCAATCAATCGTGGTGGGAGGCGCGCCAACTGCTCGCCAGCGTCGAGACGTGGGCCGTCGCGTACCCGGCACTCGCCACCGCCGTCGCGCTCGCGATGGCGATGACCGCCTGGGGCGCCGACCATCGCGGCCGTCACGTCTACGCGCTGTCGCTTCCCGTGCCGCGTTGGCACTACGCGTTGCAGCGCTTTGGGGCCGGCGCCGTGCTGCTGGCCGTGCCGGTCATCGCGCTCTGGATCGGTGCGATGATCGCTGCCGGAGCGGCCACGATCCCCGCCGGCCTGCACACGTACGCCGGCGCGCTCGCGCTGCGCTTCGGACTCGCCGCCGCCGTCGCGTACGCGATCTTCTTCGCGATCACGGCGGGCACGACGCGGACGGCGGGCTACGTTCTCGCCATCATCGGCGGGCTCATCGCGGTCCAGATTCTGACCGCGGCCGCCGGCCTCGAGATTCGGATCATTCCGTTCGTCGGCGACCGGCTGCTGCTCTGGCCGGGGCCGCTCGAGATCTTCTCGGGACGCTGGATGCTGATCGATGTCTAACAGGTGTCTTGGCGTGCTCGCGCTCACCATGATCGTCCCGCTCACCGCGCGGGCGCAGGACGTCACGACGCTCGAGCGCCGGCTCACGCAGCTCGATGCGCTGCGGCACAACGCGCAGGCCGCCGCCGTTCGTGCCGAAAGCACGAGTCGCGAGTCGTTCGACACGATCGGCGCCGGATCCCTCCGCGTTGTCGCGCGTCTCGCCGATGCGGAGCTCATCCGCCGGGCCGCGGGAATCGCGTGGCCGCGATTGGATACGCTGTACGGCACTGCGGCCGCCGCGCTCGCCGCCGACCCTGTGCTCTTCTTTTTGCAGGGTCATCCGATCAACGATAGCCGGCAAGCCATTGCGCACTTGCAGCACATCAGCGCGCCCGAGAACGCCACCGCGGTCGACGTCGCGTTCCAACTCGTGCGGGCAGCAAGCGCGCAATTGGCCGCACACGCGGACACCGCGCTGACGAACTGGCTCGGGCCGCAGCTGCTGAACGACGTCCCGCTTGGTACGATGGAATCGCGCACTTACGTGGAGCTCGTGACCGCGCCATCGGTCGCCGTCCATCATTGCTTCGCCGGCGACCTCGACGCGTGCCGAACCGCGCTCGGCCTGCTCGGCCCCGGCGTGGATCGGATCACCGCCTGGTATGACGCGGCGGAGCGCCGCGGGCTCGTGCGCCACCCACTGTGGAGCTCGCCGCCGACGGGGTCAGGACCTGCGATGGACGCGTGCCTCCTGAGCGGCTCCGATTCCGCGTGCCTCGACGTGCTGCACCGGCTGACTGTGGAGCCACCCCTGTCGAACGAGGCGCGGCAATCGCTCGCGCGCATCGCGCTCCGATCCGATCCCACGGCATTCAGCCGTTTGGCCGCGAGCGCAGGTCAGCCGCTCACGAGCCGCCTGGCCGACGCCGCGCGCCAACCGATCGACTCCGTGATCGGTCGCTGGCGCGCCGAGATCATCGCGGCTCGACCGCGGCCGGTCACATTCGCTGCCGGTCTGGGGTGGACCGCGCTCGGGTGGATGCTCGTGTTCGGTCTCCTGTCGCTGCGCAGCACGAGGTGGCGGTGAGTATCGCACGGTGGACGGCGATCGCGCTGCTCAGCGGTCTGGCCCTGGCAGCCGCGTATTTGCCGCTGCAGCCCAGCAGGGATCGCTTTTCTCCAGAGGCGGCCGCCGCGTCGGGAGCCCGGGCTCGACTCGACGTCGTGAACGATGCGTACCAACGCGCCACGGACTTGCTTGCGCTTACGAGATTCCGCGACTCCCTGCGCAAAGCCGTCCTCACTCCCCGGGGAGCGGAAGACCTGTCGGTGGTGATTCGGCGCGCGTTGCCGTCGGAGTCGCAACGGGCGCTTCGCGCGGGGATCGAGCGCGTGTGGCGGCGCGCCGTGCCGGTGCCCAACGTGTGGCTGATGGTCCTGGTGGATCCCTCCGAGCGGTATTTCCGGCCTGTCTACGTTTTCCCTTCGGCACTGGACGGTCGCACGTGCGCGGTCCACGTGATGCTCGACTGGAGCGTCGCCTGGCTGGCGCACACGGGCGAGCCTGTTCCGCCGCGCGCAACGCAGCTCGACTCCTGGCTCACTGAGGTCCTGGGCCCCTGCCTCTATTACGCGGCGTTCGGGCAACCGGGACCGCAGGTTCAGCGCTGGCTCGAGGAACGCTATTTCAAGGTTGCGAACACGGCGGATTGGGAAATGGCACCGCCGTCGGTCGACGTCCGCGAGGAAGCACAAGCGTACGACATGATCATCGGCGATATGACCTTCGACGCGCTCGGGTGCCTGAACGGGGAGCTGCCGCGCTGTCGCGAGGCCGTCGCCCACTCCACCGACCAAGGCGTTCGATTCTCGAGATCTGTGGTCGGTCCGGCCGTGCGCGGAGTCGTGCGTCGCTCGTTCTGGCCGCGCTCGTTCGCAAACGACGATCACTATCTGTCCGCATTGGTGCACGAGATGGGACACGAGCGCTTCGAGCGGTTCTGGCGATCGCGCGCGCCGGTGGACAGCGCCTTCGAATCGGCCTTTGGGCAGCCACTCGACGTCTGGACGGAACACTGGGCTCGCGCGTTCGCGCGCGGCATCCCGCCGTTCACGCCGGCGCCGCGGGGCCAGGCCGTCTTCTTCTGTATCCTGACTGTCGTCCTTGGCGCGGGCGCGGCAGCCGCCCTCGTGGCGCGGCGTCAGGTGGGCTGAGCACTCTCCAGGCAACCGGTCGCCACGCGCAATGCGTCGTCCAGTCGTTCGGGCTCCTGCTCGATCGCCGCCCGCAGACTGGCAAGAGCCGTGAGCGTCGTCGTGAGCGTTGCCGCGAGCGCGTCGCGGCGACGCGCCAGGGCGCGGACGGCGTCGCGCCTGCGCTCCAACACGGCGAGCCGTTGCGCGCGGCCGGGCGAGGAGGGCTCGCTTTCGGTCGCCGCGAGCCGACGCTCGATTTCCTCCGGACCCGGGTCGATCTGTCGTTCCAACCCATAGAGTTGGCGTCCCAACGCGCCCGCCTGCCCGAGCAACCCGTCTGCGGCTCGCACCGCGCTCTCGAAGCGCGGACGAGTGACGCGCGGCATCTTCTCGAACTGGACGCGAATCGCCGCGCGCTCGGCACGCGCCTGCTGGATCGCCCCCTCGTGTGGGCCGAATTCCGCGGAGTCGAGAGGCACCGGGGAGCTGCTGCCCGTAGCGCCGCTTCTCCACAGGTCGCGCCATTCATATCCCGCGGTCCAGAGGCGCCCATACTGAACCGCCCAAACGAACGCCGCGACAAGTGCACCGAGCGGCGCGAGCAGCACCTGCCTACGCACGGCGTCGAATACGGCGAGCGCCCCAATCACACCGAGCGACACGAAAACGGTCGTGCGAAACGACTGGATTGGCGACCCAACCACCGCGGTGCGCGTCCCGCTCGAGCGGCGCGCAGCCAGCGTCTGCGTAGCGGATGCTGCGACCGCACTGCGAAGATCGTCGGCGGATTGCCAGCGTTGCCCCGGATCCTTCGCGAGACAGCGCGCGACCGCCGCCGCGAGATCGGAGGGGCAATCGGGCCGGCGGCGGAGCACGCTGGGCGCGTCGTCCTGCAGCTGTTTGACGAGGAGCGCCGCCACGGTCGGCGCTTCGAACGGCAGCTCGCCCGTCAGCAGTTGATAGACGACGACGCCGAGTGAGTAGATATCGGAACGGGCATCGGTGGGCTCGCCGGCCGCTTGCTCGGGGCTCATGTAGTGCGGCGTGCCGATGACGATGCCGGTTTGAGTGAGCGTGCGACTGTCCGTCGTTCCACTGAGCGCCTTGGCGATCCCGAAATCCGTGACCAACACCCGCGGGCGCGATGGCGGGCCGTCGAGCAGCATGTTGTCGGGCTTGATGTCGCGGTGAACGATTCCGGCGCGATGCGCGGTGGCGAGCGCGTCGGCCGTTTCATCGATGACGCGCCGTACATCCGGAATCGCCAGGCGGCCGGAGCGCTCGAGGTGGACCTTGAGGCTCGGACCGCCGAGCAACGGCATCACGTACCACACGATGCCGTCCTGCTCTCCGACGCTGTAAATCGGCACGATGTGAGGATGCCGAAGCCGCGCGACCGCTTCGGCCTCACGCCGAAACCGCGCGCGCATCACTTCATCGACCGCGAGCTCGGGCCGCAGCACTTTGACCGCCACGTCGCGTTTGAGCGCGGTATCCACGCCGGCATAGACCAGCGCGAAGCCGCCGCGGCCGATCGGCGCACCGACCGTGATCGCCGGGGCGAGCGCGCGGCCGAGCTGAGCGGCCAGGTCCGCGTCATAGGCATTGGCGAAGGTCATGAAGACCGCAAAGCTTAACACGCCAGGATTTGACTGCCAAAAACGGATAGATCGGGGTGCGCATCTCCACTAGCTTCACCGCCATGACGTCCAGCGAGCGGTGGCAGGCGGTATTGGACAGAGATCGACGGTTCGACGGCGCATTCGTCTATGCGGTACGCTCGACCGGGATCTACTGCCGGCCCTCGTGCGCCAGCCGCCGGCCGCGCCGCACGCAGGTGACGTTCTTCCCCATTGCCGAGGCGGCCGAGCGCGAGGGATACCGGGCCTGTAAGCGGTGCAAACCGGCCGCCGCCGCCGGATCAGATCCGGTGGTCGCGCTGGTGCGCGACGCCGCGCGAGCGATTGCCGCCGGCGAGCGGCCGGGCGGCGACGCGCGCCGGCTGACGCGCGCGTTCAAGCGCGTCCTCGGCATCACGCCGCGCGCGTACGCCGAAGCGCGGCGCGTCGACCGCTTCAAGCGGGAATTGAAACGGAGGAAACAGGTGAGCCCCGCACTCTACGAAGCCGGATACAGCGCCTCGAGCCGGGTCTACGAGCGCAGCGACGATCAGCTCGGCATGACGCCCGCGAAGTACGCACGCGGCGGCGCGGACGTCGGCATCGCGTACGTCACCGTGCCCACTTCACTCGGCCGCCTGCTGGTCGCGGCGACCGAGCGCGGCGTCTGCCGCGTGGCGCTGGGCGCGAGTGCCGGCGTGCT
>DATDEZ010000116.1:0-11742 GCA_036522875.1 Gemmatimonadales bacterium
CGGAGGCGGGGGCGGGGGTGGGGGCGCGACGGAGTTTCCGCCGCCGCTACAGCCGCCAAGGAACAGCACGATGCCCATGACCAGAATCGTCCGCTTCATCGCCCAATCTCCGGGGGAGTCGCCTCAGATAGTACCACTCGACACGTCGTTGAGCGAGAATTGCGCTATGCCTCGCGTAACCACGCCGTGATCCCCCGTGCGCGCCTGGTCTGTCCGGCGCTGCGCTGGCGCCGCGGCTCATTCAAGTCCGAACGCACCAAGATCGAGCAAGCGCTCGCCGCGGGTGTCGGCGGCTTCATTCTGTTCGGCGGCACACGAGCGGCAGTCAGGGCACTCACGAGCGCGCTCCGCGATCTCGCCAAGCGGCCGCTGCTCATCGGCTCCGACTTCGAGCGCGGGCCCGGCCAACAGGTGAAAGGGCTGACCGAGCTTCCTCCGCCCGCGGCGCTCGGCTACCTCAACGATCTCGACGCGACGTACGCCTGCGGCCAGATCACCGGCACCGAGGCACGGGCGGTCGGCCTCACCTGGGTCTTCGCCCCGGTGTGCGACCTCGACATCGAGCCCAGGAATCCGATCGTCCAGACGCGCGCATTCGGCGCCGATCCGAGCATCGTCGGCGCGCACGCGGCGGCCTGGGTCAAGGGATGTCAGGAGCATTTCGTGATGGCGTGCGCGAAGCATTTCCCGGGGCATGGGCGGACGACGACCGATTCCCACTCAGGGCTCCCCGTCGTCGACACGCCGACCGCGGAGCTGCAGCAGAACGATGTCCGTCCGTTCGTGGAAGCCGTGAAGGCCGGCGTTGGCAGCGTGATGCCGGCGTTCGTGTCCTATTCGAGCTGGGACCCGAGCGGTGCCGGCGCCGGGTTTTCGCGCGTGATACTCGATTATCTGCGCACCACGATCGGGTTCGACGGGCTCGTCGTGACCGACGCGTTCATCATGGGCGGCGCGACCGCGGCAGCGCCGGAAGGGCAGGCGGCGGTGGCAGCGCTGAACGCGGGCTGTGACATGCTGCTCTATCCGACGGACTGGGCCGGCGTCGTGCGCTCGCTCGACGCCGTGCCGAGCGAGCGGATCGAGCACGCGTTGAGCCGGTATGGGCAGGCAGTCAGGACATGGGCGGGCTCGTATCCGGACTCGCTCGACGACGCGACGCTCGCCGCCAATCAGCGATTCGCGGATAGCTTGGCCGATCGCGCGCTGCATCTGCTGCGCGGCACCGCGCCCGCGCTTGGCAAATCACTCCGCGTGAGCATCGTCGATGACGACGTCGGCGGCCCATACTCGATCCCGCCGCGCGACGTCTTCGCGAAGACGTTGGCCGCGCAGGGCCGGCCGATTCTCCGACAGCAGGGTCCCGACACCCGTCACGTCGTGCTTGTCTATGCCGAGCCGCGATCCTGGAAAGGTCGCGGCGATCTCGGACCCGCGTCACTGGCGAAGCTCGAACGGCTGGTCCCGACCGCGTCGTTGGTCATCTTGTTCGCGCATCCGCGGCTTGCCGCGCAAATCCCGGGGGACGTGCCCGTGCTCTGCGCGTGGCACGGGCAGGCATTGATGCAGCGGGCGGCCGCCCGTTGGGTCACCGCAAAGTGAGCCATGCCTGAACCGCTCGGTCTCGAGTCGGGCGTCGTCCGGGTCGTGCCGTACGATGAGCGCTGGCCCGCCTTATTCGCCGCAGAAGCGACGCGGATTTGTGCCGCGTGCGCGTTGCCGCTCCGCCTCGAGCACATCGGCAGCACGTCCGTTCCGGGACTCGATGCCAAACCCGTGCTCGACATCCTCGCGGGACACTCGGCGGATGCATCGCCGTTCGACTACGTCGACCCGCTCGCGCGCGCGGGGTACGAACATCGCGGCGACGCCGGGATTCCCGACCACCAGTTTTTTCGTCGTGGCCAGCCACGCGCGTATCACATCCACCTCGTCGTTGCCGGCGCGCCACTGTGGCGTGAATACGTCGGCTTTCGAGACTTGCTGCGCTCCGACCCCGACGTTGCGCGACGCTACGCCGAGCTCAAGCTGACGCTGGCGGCGCAGTTCCCGCGCGACCGCGCGGCCTACATAGAGGGCAAGAGTGCCTTTGTTCGGGCGCTAGTTCAGGCACGGTAAGTCCCCCAGTTGCCGGTTTCGGTGCAGCGCCGCATTATCGGCGCCTCGTTCCCGGAGGGCGTCATGCTTCGCCGGATCCTCGTTCTCGCCTCGGCCGCGGCGCTCTTGTCCGCGTGCTCCGATTCGTCGCTTGCCCCATCGTCACATTCGAGCGCCCAGCATCCGTTGCTCGATCTGCGTGCCGCGCTCACGGCCCAGCGCCGGCATACGACCGCGCTGCTGAAGATCCCGGGCGTCGTCGGCACGGCGGTGACGACGCTTTCCGACGGGCGACCCGGCGTGTTACTGCTGCTCGAGCGCCGCGGCATTACCGGCCTGCCGGACGCATTGGACGGCGTGCCGGTTCGGCACCTCGTGACGGGCCGGCTCATGGCATTCAGCGATCCCACGAAGCGCCAGCGCCCCGCGCCGATGGGATTCTCCGTCGGACATCCCGCCATCACCGCGGGAACGATCGGCGCGCGGGTGCGCGATGCGCTGGGCCGAGTGTACATCCTGTCGAACAATCACGTGCTCGCGAACTCGAACAACGCGAACATCGGAGATCCGGAGTATCAGCCCGGGCCTTACGACGGCGGCACCGCCGCCGACCAAATCGCCACGCTCTCCGATTTCCAGCAGATCTCGTTCGCCGCCGCCGGCGCGAACACGATCGACGCGGCGATCGCGCTGTCCAGCACCGATCTGCTCGACAACTCCGTGCCCGCCGACGAAGGCTACGGCATGCCGAACTCGGCGATCTACGACGACGCCGACGGCAATGGCGCGTTCGATGACGAGAGCACGCTGCTCGGCCTCAACGTGCAGAAGTACGGCCGCACGACACATCTCACGCACGGGCAAATCACGGGCGTGAATGCGACCGTGACGATCTGCTACGCCGTCTCCGGGTTCACGTGCACCAAGTCGGCCCGCTACGTCGACCAGATCATCATCGCGCCGAACACGTTCAGCGCTGGCGGCGATTCCGGCTCGCTCATCGTGACCGACGACGCGAATCTCAATCCCGTCGCGCTGCTGTTCGCCGGCAGCTCGTCGATCACGATTGCCAACCGGATCGACCTGGTCTTGAATCGCTTCGGCGTGACGATCGACGGCTTTGCGCCGCCGCCGCCCGGCCCGCTGACCGATGTCGGCGTCACCGGCATCAGCGCGCCCGGCGGCATCATCCAGAGCACCACCACGAGCCTCGCCGTCACCGTAAGGAATTTCGGCAACCAGGACGTGTCGTCGTTCGCCGTGACGCTTGCGGACACCACCGATCATCTGTCGCTCGGCACGCAGAACGTGACGAGCCTCGTCGCGGGATCGGCGGTCACGCTCTCGTTCGCCTGGACACCGGTCGCGAGCGGCGATCACGGCCTCGTCGCCAGTCAGAGCCTGAGCGACGACCGGCCGATCAACGATCAGCGCGGGGCCATCATCACGGTCGCGCCGCAAGTCCGTGACGCGGCGATCACGAGCATCGGTGTCGCCGGGGCGACGATCCAGGGACACGTCGTCAGCGCGTCGGCGACGGTCGCCAACGTGGGCAACCAGAGTCTCTCGGGACCGTTCGACGTGACGCTCGACGATTCGACCGCGGGCGTGACGCTCGGGACGCAGACGGTCGGCGGACTCGCGGTCGGCGCCACGAGTACCGCGAGCTTCACCTGGGATCTCACGGCGGCCGCACTCGGCGCCCACACGCTCGTCGCGACGCTGACGCTGGCGGACGACCGTGCCGACAACAACCGCCGCACCGCCGCGATCACGGTGAACCCGAAACCGCTCGACGTCGCGGTTACGGGGATCACGGGACCGTCGCGCGTGACGGTGGGGGACACGGCGCACGTCGCCGTCACGCTCCAGAACGTGGGCGAGCTCGACGAGGGATCGAGCTTCGCGGTCACGCTGACCGATCAGGGTGTCCCGGTCGCGTCCGGAACGGCGCCGCCGCTGCCGATCGGCGCGACGACGACGGTGGATATCCCGTGGAACACCGCGGGCGCGACGACCAGTGGCCACATTCTGATCGCGACGTCGCAGCTCGCCGACGCCGTCTCGTCCAATAACGCCGTCGGCATCGGCATCACGGTGATGCCGCCGCCCGACATCGCCGTCACGAGCGTCAGCGCGCCGACCGACGTGACGGTCGGCAATGCCGCGACGGTCGTGGTGACCGTGCAGAACATCGGCGGGCAGCACGTGGGCGGATTCAACGTGGTGTTGCGCGACGCGACGTCCGGCCTCACGCTCGGCACGCAGGCGATTCCGGGCCTCGCGATGACGTATTCGACGACGGCGACATTTGCCTGGAACACGGGCGGCGCCACGCTCGGTGGGCACACGCTCGTCGCGACGCAGACTCTGGCGGACGGCAATCCCGCGAATGACCAGGGCACGGCGAGCGTCAACGTGAATCCGCTCTCGACGGATGTCGCCGTCACGGCCCTCAGCGTGCCGGCAACCGTGACGCGTGGCAGCACGCCGGCTGTCAGTGTGACGATTCAGAACACGGGCGGGCAAAGCGTCAGCAACAGCTTCACGCTCACGCTGACCGACGCGACCGCCGGTCTGACGATTGGGACGCAGGCCATCGCGGGTTTGGCCGCCAACGCGAGCGCGACCCGCTCGTTCAACTGGAGCACGACGAACGCGTCACTGGGCAGCCATACGCTCATCGCGAGCATCGATTTGAGCGATCAGAGCGCGGCGAACAATCAGCGCTCGGTGATCGTCACGGTGGCGACCTCGCCGCCGGACGTCGCGCTCGCGAACCTCGTCGCGACGACGCCGGTCACGGTGGGAGACACTGTCCCGATCACCGTGACGGTGCAGAACGTCGGCGGGCAGGATGTGACCGCGAGCTTCGACGTGCTCGTGACGGACGGCGGTGTGGGCGCTCCGACCGTCGGTACGCTGACATTCCCCGGTCTCGCCGCGGGCGCGAGCGCCAGCGCGACGCTCAATTGGGCGACCGCCGGCCTGGTGACCGGGGCTCACAACCTGCTCGCGACGCAGAAATACCCCGACAACAACACGACCAACAACTCCCGCGCGGCGGGTGTGACGATCAACCCCCCAAGCGTGCACGTCGGCAATCTCGACGGCGTGGCGACGGTCGCGAGCGATTCGTGGTCGGCGGCCGTGACCATCACGGCGCACGACGCGAAGCACCGGCCCCTCGCGGGCGTCACCGTGAGCGGCAATTGGTTCACGACGACGTCGATCAACGCACAGTGCGTGACGAATGAGACCGGTACCTGCACGCTTGCGCTCGCGTCGCTGCCGCTCACGCTGCGCGCGGTATCCTATTCCGTGTCCGGCATGACGCTCACGGGCTTCACGTACAAGATGGCTAGCAACCACGACCCGGATGGCAGCAGCAACGGCTACTCGGTCGCCGTGCGGCATTAGCGCGGTCGCGTGATGGTCGTTCGCGTGCTGAGCGGCCTCGGCGCCGTTCTCGTCTTTCTGCTGGGGCTGCTCTGCTCGCTCGGCGCTGGACTCGGCGCGCCGATCGGCATCTGGCTCATCCGGCGGCGGGCGCGGCGGCGCGAGCGCCGAGCGAGCGGCATCGCCGTGTTGTTCGGCGGCGTGTTTGCATCGGTGCTGTTCGCTGCTCTGATATGGACGGTCATCTTCGCCGTGGCGCCCCAACCGTCTCGGAAAGAGCTCCGCGGCGCGGTGGCCGAGAGCCAGCGTCGTCCCGTGAAAATGCCGGACTGGTACACCAAGGCGTTTCCGCAGGCCGCCCAGGCGGACTCTGCGAGCGAGCGCGTGCTGGAATCCCCGCAGTTCATGCGGATTTCCATTTTCATCTTCGGCGGGTTTCTGGCGCTGTTTTGCGGCGTGATCGGCGGCGGCGCGGGCTGGCTCGCCGACCGACTGCTGGGGTACGCACGGGCCGCTCCGCTCGCGAGCTGATGCCCCTCGGCCGCACGCTTTCCCTCGTTCTGTTCGTCGTCGCGCTGCTTCTCCTCGGTGCGCTGGCGTATACCGGCATAGCGGGCGGCCTCGACCAATGGTCGCAAGAAATGACGCGCGGTCAGCGCCTGCAAACAATCATGCAGTTTCTGTACGGCGGGCTGAGCGTCGTGGTGATCGTGACGGCTTTCACCTGGAAGCGCGCCGCGCGCGCCGCGCAAATGACGTGGGCGATCGCGCTGGCGCTTGCCGGCGGACTCGCCTCCGTCGTCTGGGGCGAGACGAGCCTCTTGATCGGGGTCGCATCCGGCGTCGCGGCGTTGCTCGTGGCTGTTGGAATTCTCTGGCTGCTCCGGCGCGTCTAGGTCATGCCGTCCGCGCTGCAGCTCCGCTTCGAGGCGTTTGCCGATCGGTTCGAGAACGTCCTGCGCCGAGAGCACGTGAACAGCAGCATCGCCAACCGGACCGCATCGGTTCCCGTGCGGGTGACGACACGCGACGGTGCGAGCACGGACTTTCGGCTCACCGAGGTCGATCTCGATGGCGAGGAGCTGATCGGCAGGCAACGCAGGCTTGCGGTCCGGATTCCGCTGCGCAGCGTTCGCGCGGTCTCATGGCACAAGCGGAGGCTGGGACGCGTGCTCCTCACGTGGGCGACGGTGCCGATTGCGTGCGCAACCGCCGGCGCGTTGGTCGCCGGCTTTGCCGGGGGCGCGGGCGGCGCGCTGTTCGGCACCGTCACCGGTATCGGCGTCATGATCGGAATCGACAAGTGGGAGGCGCTGTACACGTGGGTGCCGCTGTTCGACTTGCCCGCCGGCGAATAGCTTAGGGGCGCCCCGTCGGAGGACGCCATGTCATATCGTTTCGTTGCTCTCGTCGCGATTCTCGCTCCGGTCACTGTTCGCGCGCAGCAAGCTCCCACTGCGGACAATCCGCTGCCCACCGGCGCCCACGTGCGTTTCTGGTCGCATGACGTCGCCGCCGCGGGTTGGCTCGACGGCACGGTCATCCGCTTCTTCCCGAATGGTGGCGGTGAATGTCTGGGGATCCACGCGAGCGCGTTGACCGGGTTCAACTCGATTCAGCGCATCGATAGTCTCGTGGTCTCGGACAACGCGACGCCGCCGCACTGGCGCAAAGTCGCGGTGGCGCCGCTGCGGGCCCATGAGAAGGGCTGCGTCGCTCAGCCGTTACACAGGTAGGCCGTGACTCAGAGCCGAGTCATGCCGATCCTGCACGCGGCGTTGGTCGTCGGATTGTGCCTCAGCGTGGCCGCCCTCGCCGCCGTTCGCGATCGGGCCGCGCCGCCAGTCGTTCTGCCACCGATGATCGGTTTGTTCATCGCGGTCGTTGCCGCCGGCGCCCTCGCCGTCGCGTTCGCCGTGCTCCGGCCGCGGTTCCCGCGGCGCTCCGCCAGTCAGTCCCCCGATGATTTCTGGTCTGCAAATGAAACGCGCGCTTCCGCCGTCATTCTCTGGGCGCTCGTCGAGGGCCCCGGACTACTCGCCGGCGTCGCGTACTTCGTCACGGGACAGTTCGCCGCGGTCGTGGTGGTCGTCGCCGCGGTACTCGTGCTGATCCGTTTCCGCCCGGTGAATCTGGAGGCGGTGGACGGCTGACGAGCCGTCCACTAGAACTCCTCGTTCGACAAGACCAAGCAGGCGACGGGGGTTGTCGGTTCCCGTACCGGCGTCATAGGTTCACCACCCTATGACGCCGGCTTGTTTTCTCGTGCTCGCGCTGCAACAGCCGTGGATGCTTGGACCGTTCACCAAGCCGGCCGGCGTCAATCCCGTCATCGTGCCGAGGGCGGAATCCCGCTTCCGGTCGCCGATGAACGACGCGGTCGTCGCCTGGGAGGAGTTCGCGACGTTCAATCCGGCCGCGGTCGTGCGCGACGGAAAGATCTTCCTGCTCTATCGCGCCGAGGACGCCAGCGGTCGCCGCGAGATCGGGGGCCATACGTCGCGTCTCGGACTCGCCGAGAGCAGCGATGGTCTGCATTTCCGTCGGCGGCCCGAGCCAGTGTTGTATCCGGGCACCGACGCGCAGCGGCAGAACGAATGGCCGGGCGGTGTCGAGGATCCGCGCGTCGTCGAAACCGAGGACGGCACGTACGTGCTCACCTACACGCAATGGAACCGCGACGTCCCGCGGCTGGCGGTGGCAACCTCGCGGGACCTCGTCACGTGGACCAAACATGGCCCGGCGTTCGCGCACGCCGCGGGCGGCAAATACTTGCAGCATGAATCCAAGTCTGGCGCGATCCTCGTGCGCCAGGACGGCGATCGGCTCATCGCCACGCGCGTCAATGGGAAGTACTGGATGTATTGGGGCGTGCCCAATATTCGCATCGCGACGTCCGACAATCTCATCGACTGGACGCCGGTCGAAGACTCCGCCGGCGCAGCGGTGAACGTACTTGCACCGCGCGCCGGCCAGTTCGACGGCTGGCTCGTGGAGGCTGGACCGCCCGCGCTGCTCACGGCGGCCGGCATCATCGTGCTCTACAATGCCGGCGACAGTGCACACGTCTACAGCGCCGGCCAGGCGCTATTCGACGCGACGAATCCGGCCAGGCAGATCGCACACGCCGCGACGCCGTTTCTTCGTCCCACCGAGAGCTATGAGCGGACGGGCCAGTACGTCCAGGGGACCACATTCGTCGAAGGGTTGGTGCATTTTCAGAGTCGATGGTTCCTCTATTACGGCACCGCCGATTCACGCGTTGCCGTCGCCGTCTCCGCGGCGGCACGATGAAGCTTGCCTGGCTGCTGCTCCTCGTCGCGTGCGGTGGCGGCGCGGCGCCTGCGAGCGACTGGCGCGTGACGGGCAGCGATCCGGGTAATTCGCGCTACTCCTCCCTGGCGCAGATTGACACCGGCAACGTCGCCCGGCTCCAGGTCGCGTGGATCTTTCATACCGGTGATCTCCCGGCCGACCATCATGGCGAAATCCAGGCGACGCCGATCGTCGTCGACGGCCGGTTGTTCACGACGACGCCGGCGCTCGCCGTCGTCGCGCTGCACGCCGATCGCGGTACGCTGATCTGGCGGTTCGACCCGCATCTCGACGACCGCCACGTGAATCGTGGCGTGGTGTACTGGGGCAACGGCAGAAGCGCGCGAATCTTCTTCACCGCGGGCCGGCGGCTCTACGCCCTCGCCGCGGCGACCGGTCGGCCGATTCTCTCCTTCGGCGATTCCGGCTCCGTGGATCTCGGCGCCGGCCTGTCGCGCGACGTCGGCGACGCGTACCTCATCGCGACGAGTCCCGGGATCATCTACAAGGATTTGCTGATTCAGGGCACGCGAGTCGGAGAGGGGGAGGGCTCCGCCCCGGGCGACGTCCGCGCGTACGACGTGAGGACCGGCGCCATCCGCTGGACGTTCCACACGATCCCGCATCCCGGTGAGGTCGGCTACGAGAGCTGGCCCGCCGACGCCTGGCGCACCGCCGGCGGCGCGAACTCCTGGGCCGGCATGTCGGTCGACGTGAAGCGGGGGATCGTTTACGTCCCGACCGGCTCTGCTACCCCCGACTTCTACGGCGGCGCGCGCAGCGGCGCGAATCTGTTCGCGAACTCGCTGCTCGCGCTCGATGCCGCCACGGGAAAGCGCCTCTGGCACTTCCAGACCGTTCACCACGATCTCTGGGACCGCGACCTCCCGGCCGCGCCGAACCTGGTGACGCTCGCGCAGGGCGGCCGTCACGTCGACGCCGTCGCGCAGATCGCGAAGAGTGGATTCGTGTTCGTGTTCGATCGCGCGAGCGGCAAGCCGCTGTTCCCGATCGAAGAGCGCGCCGTGCCGCCGTCCGATCTGCGCGGGGAGCAGGCATCGCCCACGCAGCCGTTTCCGCTCAAGCCGGCACCGTTCGCGCGTCAGGTGATGAACGATTCGGACGTCGTCGATCGCAAGCGCTTCCAAACGCTCCGGCGCGGCGGCTTCTTCACTCCGCCCAGCGGTGAGGGCAGTATCGTGTTGCCGGGTTTTGACGGCGGCGGTGAGTGGGGCGGTGCTGCGGTGGACACGGCGGGCGTGCTGTACGTCAACGCGAGCGACGTGCCGTGGATCGCCGCGATGCGCGAGGCGGCGCAGCTCGGGCCGCGCAACGGACCGGTACGCAAAGGGCCGGCGGTGTATGCGGCCGTCTGTGCGCGATGCCACGGCTCGGAACGCCAGGGGCACGGGCGCGCGCTGCCGCTGATCGATCTGCCCGCGCGCTTGTCGGCGGACGACGTCCGGCAAATTATCGAGCGTGGCCGAGGCTTCATGCCGTCGTTCGCGGGACTGCCCGAGACTGAGAAACGCGCGGTGATTCAATTCCTGGGCTTCACGCTGCCGCCGTCCACCGATACGGTGTCGTCCCAACCCTCGCGTGGGTCCCCGTCGCTCTCGCCGTACGAATTCGTCGGCTATGAGCGCTGGCGCGACTCGAGCGACTTGCCGGCGATCCGGCCGCCGTGGGGGACGCTCAGCGCGATCGATCTGAACACCGGCGAATACCGTTGGCGCATTCCGCTCGGCCAGCATCCGGCTGTGAAGGCCGGCAGCGGGCTCCCCAGCGGCACCGAGCAGTATGGTGGGCCGATCGTGACGGCCGGCGGGCTGGTGTTCATCGCGGCCACGATGGACGGTAAGTTTCGGGCGTTCGACAAGCGAACGGGCCGGTTGCTGTGGGAGGCGTCGTTGCCAGCGCCGGGCTACGCGACGCCGTGCACGTACGCGGTGGGCGGCAAACAGTATGTCGTCATCGCGGCCGGCGGCGGCAAATTGGGGTCCACGTCCAGCGATGTGTATATCGCGTATGCGCTACCATAAGAATGCGTTCGAGTGTGCCGATGATTAGGCAGACCTGGCTCGCCGCGGTCGTGCTCGCGTGCGCGACACCTGCGGTTGACGCGCAGACGGTGAACATCTGGCCCGGCGTCGCGCCCGGATCCGAGCAGTGGACGCAGCACGAACAGGTGCTCACCAACACGCCGCTCGGCACCGTGATTCTGAACGTCGTCACCCCGACATTGACGGCGTATCTGCCCGACAAGGCCAAGGCGACCGGCACCGGCGTGATCCTTGCGCCCGGTGGCGGATTCGTCGCGCTGGCGATCGATCTCGAAGCGAACGCGCTGGCGAGGCAGCTCCAGCAACGCGGCATCGCGGCGTTCGTCCTCAAGTACCGGACGATCGAAAAGAAAACCGACGGCATTCCGCAGATGGACCAGGATACCGCGGCGCGCTACGGCATCGCCGACGGCATTCAGGCGCTGAAAGTCGTCCGCCGGCACGCCGCCGAGTGGGGCGTGGCGCCGAACCGAATCGGATTCATGGGCTTCTCGGCAGGGGCGATGGTGACCAGCGGGACCGTGCTGCTGGCGGACTCGGCGGGGCGCCCGAACTTCGCGGCGCTGATCTATGGCGCGCCGTTCGGGGTGATGCCCGCCATTCCGGACCAACTGCCGCCGCTCTTTCTCGCCTGGGCGCAGGACGATCCGATCGCGCGCGACTTCGTGCCGCGATTCTATGAGGCACTCGTCAAGGCCGGACAGCGCCCCGAGGTGCACATTTACAGCGCCGGCGGTCACGGGTTCGGCCTCAAGAAGCAGGGTACCAGCAGCGATCACTGGTTCGACGATTTCCTGAGCTGGCTGGACGCCCAGGGCTTCACGAGACGGTGATCCCTCGATCAGGAGCGTTGATGCGATCCATGCGC
>DATDEZ010000117.1:0-3659 GCA_036522875.1 Gemmatimonadales bacterium
CGACTTCCGGCTCGGCGACTTCGTGGCGCTGGCGCCCGACGTCCCCGCGGCTGACATCGTCACGCTCGATCGTGTGGTCTGCTGCTATCCCGACATGGAGCCGCTGGTGCGGCTCTCGGCCGAACGCTGCCGGCGCCTGTACGGGCTCTCGTATCCGCGGGATCGCTGGCCGGTGCGCGCGACGGTCGCGACGGAGAACGTGTTCCGCCGGATGTTCGGCAATCCGTTTCGCTCGTTCGTGCATTCACCGGCGGCGATGGACCGGCTGATCACGGGGCTCGGATTCACCCTGCAGTCGAGCGTGCGGACCTTCGCGTGGGAGATTGCCGTGTACCGGCGGTGAGGCCGGAGCAATGGCTCAGCGCGGCAGCCGCCGGCGCCATTCGAGCGCGCCGGCCTCGCGCGCATCCACCAGCAGCGCGCGATCGTAGGCCGCCGCCGCGCCCGCGGCGTCGCCGACCGCGGCCAACGTCTGCCCATACATCGTCAACGCCCGCGCCGTCTCGGGATACAGCTCGGCCAACGCGCGCGCGAGCGACAGCGCCTGCTGCTTGTAGCCCCACTCGAGCGCGGCGCGCACGAGTTGATCGGCGTACCACCACGTGTCGTCCACCTGCGGAAACTTCTCGTTGGGATCGCGGACCGGAGGCTTGAACAGCACTTTGGCCCGCGCGTATTCCGCCGCCGCGCCCCGCCGCTCGCCGCGCACGTCGAGCAGGAACGCGCGCGTGAGGCGAGCGCCGTGCGATTCCGGGAACAGCTCCGTCACCGCCTGCGACAGCGTCAGCGCGTCCGCGAGGCGGCAGCTGCCGAGCAGCGCGCGCGCCACGAGATCGAGCCCCACGAGATACGGCGCGAACTCGGCGGCGCTCTTCGTGCGCTGCATCTCGCGCAACCGGGCGACGTACGCCTGCATGCCGGCGCTATCGATCCGCTGCAGCACCGCGTCGATCCCCGGCGAGCGCTGGCTCTGCGCGTCCGGCGAATACACCTCGAGCTCGTAGCTGATATCGACGCTGTCGCCCATCGTGGCCGCGCGCGCCGCGGTGAACCACGAGTTGTGCGCACTGCCGCCCGTGATGCCGAAGTCGGCGCGCGCGAGTCGCTTCGCGCCGGCAATGCCCATGACCATCCAGCGCGAGTCGGGACTCCGCACCGGCGACTGCACGAACTGGAACGGCAGCGTCACGCTCCGCGTCGTGCCGTGCATCGTGAGATCGCCCTCGGCAATCCAGCCGTCGCTCGTCTGCGTCACGCGGCGGCTCTGAAACACGATCGTCGGGAACTGCTCGACGCCAAAGAAGTCGCTCGAGCGCAGGTGATCGTCGCGGTGCGGCGAGCCGGTGTCGATCGTGTGCGCGTCGATCACCATCGTGATCGACGAGCGCTGCGGCGACGCCTCGTCGTACAACAGGATTCCGTTTCCGTCGGTGAAGCGTCCCTTGACGCGAACGAAGGTAAACTTGATCGAGAACTCGAGAATCGAATGGCCAAAATCCACGCGGTACTCGCGCAGCGGCATTGCAGGAGAGGAGTGCGGGCACTGCGCGAGCAGCAGCAACGCGTACAGCATCATGGGGAGATCCTCGTGAGCACGAATTCGCGCGTGGGATCCTGCAAGCGGATGCCGAGTCCGTCGGTCTTGCGGACCCAGTAGTCGAAGCGGCGGCCGGCGAAGCGCAGCGACAGCCGCCAGCACTCGAAGCGGCCGGCCGGAACGATGACCTGTTCCTCACCCTCGACCTGCAGGTCGATCGGGTAGAACACGTCGTCGTCGCGCACCGCCCAGCCCATGAAGGACGCGCTGCCGCTCCAGTCCCGGGACAGGGGAGTCGCCATAAAGAGGAAGGGGAAGAACGCTTCCGTGACGTACGGCCCCGTCCCGCGCTCGAGCCGGCGCGCGAAGCTGCGGCCCGCGCCGATGCTCGGCGCCTCGGTGTTCATGCGGCCCGAGACGCTGTCGGCGGCGCGATAGTCCTGCCAGACGTTGATGCGCTGATATCGCGAGTAGGGAGACACGTGAATGGCGCGATGAAGCAACGTCACCGCCTGACGAGAGACGAACAACGTTTCCACTGCCACCGACGCCGGCCGGCGATCGACGGACGTCAGACGCCACGCGTCCGCAACGCGCGCGAGGTGGAGGAAGATGTGACTGCTCGCGCTGTCGCGGGCGCGGCGTTCGAATTCGAGCGACAGCGGCCGCAGGCGCTCGGGCGCGGTCAACCGCATGGGATCGAACGCGGCCCTCGCGCCTTGCGCCAACGCGACCTCTCCAAACACGCCGGGGCTGGCGAACACCTCTTCAGCCTGGGAATGCACGATCAGCAGCGCGAGCACGGCGACGATCGCGCTGCCGATCGCGAGCCGCGCCGGAAACCGCCGCGGCTCGCTCGGCGCCGGGAGGATCGTTCTCACGCCTGCGGCGCGCGACGCAAGGATGCGCGCCTTCAGCTCGGCGGTCGGCGCCGGTGTGGGCAACGCTTCGAGCTCGGGGCGGATGCCCTCGAGAAAGTCCTGCACGTTCATGGTTAGTCTCCGGTTCTGAGCATCGCCCGCAGCTGCTGCAGGGCGCGATGCAGCCGCACTTCCGACGCGCCGGTCGAGATGTCGAGCATCCGCGCGACTTCGGCGTGCGAGAATCCTTCGATTTCCTTGAGCACGAGCACGGCGCGGAGCGCGGGCGACAGCGTGCGCAGCGCGGCTTCGAGCGTGATGGCGGCGTCGAGGTCCTGCGCGGCGCGCGCAAACTGGTCCGGATCTTCGTGCGACTGCCGGCTCAGCTCGCGCAGGCGCGCCAGGGCGACGCGCGCGGTGACGGTCTTCAGCCACGCGGCGAGGGCACCGCGCTCTTCGTATTTGCGAAGCAGCTCCGGGAGTCCGACGAAGACGTCGTGCACCACGTCCTCGGCGTCGGCGCGCGACTGCAGCAGGCGATAGGCGATGGCGAGCAGCGGGCCGGCGTGGCGGTCGTACATGGCGCCGAGGGCGTCGGCGCTGCCGCGGCGGGCGGCGGCGATCAGCGCGGCCTGGTCTTGTTCGCGAGTCTGGTCAGCGGCCATGCGGCGCACGAGGCCCATGACCATAGAATGGAGAGAACGGGTGAAACCTTACATGGCGAGGCAGCGCTCCAGCTCCCGGCCGCGCGCTTTGACGCCCACGCCTGACTCGGCGATTTGGCCGGCCAGGCGCATGCCTTCCCGCGCCAGTCGAGCGAGATCCTTCATCCCCTCGGCCCACTGCTCGCTGACCTGGACGTATTGCCGTCCCTTCGACAGCGCGTACTCGGGGACCAGCGGTCCCAGGGCGCCGAGGTTCTCGTCGATGAAATCGCCGGCCGCCTTGCCGTCGCCCTGACCGATCGCGTCGACCAGGACTTGGCCGATCGTGAACATTTCGATCGCGCCGTCGATGACTTCCTTGTGCTCTTTGCTGATGACGCGGCCGCGCACGCTGTCGGCAAGCAACGACTCGCCCCACTCGCCGGCGTTGTCGGAGATCTCGGTCCACGTCTTGTAGAGCTCGATGAACTCATTCAGGTCTTTGACGAACTGTTGCTCCGCGGCGGTGATCTGGCCGGTGGAGGCCGCGGTCTCGAGCATGTCGTCGCCCGTCACGAGCTCGAGCAAACGCTTGCCGACGTTCGCCCCGGCCGCCGA
>DATDEZ010000118.1:0-17356 GCA_036522875.1 Gemmatimonadales bacterium
CCCAGATCGGTGACGCGATGCTGATTCGAGCCGTCCGCATTCATCACCCAGATGTCCATGCGCACCGGCCGCACCATGTCCTGCGCCAGCAGCGCGGTGAAGTCGGCCGAGTCGGCCTGGGTGGCGGGATGCCAGGCGCGATAGACGATCTGCTTGCCGTCGGGCGAGAAGAACGGCCCGCCGTCGTACCCCAGCGTGTGCGTCAGCCGTTTCACCTGCGTGCCATCGACACGCATCGTGTAGATGTCGAGATCGCCGTCGCGCAGCGACGTGAAGACGATCGTCTGACCGTCGGGCGACAACGTGCCTTCCGCGTCGTACCGCGGGTTGTCGGTGATCCGGTGCGCACGACCGCCGCCCGAGTCGGCGGCGTAGATGTCGTAATTGTAGAGCGCCCACACATAGCCCTTGGAGTAGTCGGGCCGCGGTGGGCATGCCGCGCCCGCGTGCTCGGTGGACGCGTAAAAGATCTTGCGATCGCGATCGAAGAAATAGCCGCAGGTCGTGCGGCCTTTGCCGCTCGAGACGCGATGCAGGCCGGTGCCGTCGGTGTTGACGATGAACTCTTGATCGCAACCCGCGGAGTCGGACTCGGTGCGCTGCAGGATGATCTGGCGACCCGAGGCGGAGAAATAGGCTTCGGCGTTCTGGCCACCGGAGGTGAGCTGGCGAAGATTGCGCAGGTGCACTTCGCCGGAGTCGGCGGGCAACGCCTGGAGCAGCGCGGGCAACAGGGCGAGTATCATGCGACTCGCAAGCTAGAGGTCAAAGGTAGGGTCGGCAATCGGGTATTAGATTATCTGCCGATGAACGATCCCAAAGCACCTCGCCCGTCGCGCCAGCCGCTGCTCGATACTCTCGGCCAGCTGTGTGCCGACGGAAAGCAGACCGCCGAGTATCTCTGGCAGGTGCCGAAAGACGCCGCGGCCCGGCAGAAGATCATGGATCTGTTGACGCAAATCGGAACGGAGAGCGCCAAGCAGGGCCGTACCGAAATGCCGAAGATCGTGGAAGAGCTGAAAATCGCCGCGCAGGCGTCGCCGTCACCGCAACAGGTCGAGCTGCTCGTCGACGGCTTCGACCGCCTCACCAAACTCTGGCAGGCCGCCAAATCGGGACTCCTGTGACCGAAGCCGTTACGCGCGTGGAGCTCGACCAGCTCTGCATCAACACCGTTCGCACGCTGGCCATGGACGCGGTGCAACAGGCGGACTCGGGCCATCCCGGCACCGCCATGGCGCTCGCGCCGTTCGCCTACGTGCTGTGGCAGCGTCATCTCAAGTACAATCCCGCCAATCCACGTTGGCTCGATCGCGACCGCTTCGTGCTGTCGGCGGGGCACGCGTGCATGCTGCTTTACAGCGTCCTCTATCTCACCGGCTACGATCTCACGCTCGACGACATCAAGCAGTTCCGGCAATGGAACAGCCGCACGCCCGGCCATCCCGAGCCCTGGATGACGCCCGGCGTCGAGGCGACGACGGGGCCGCTCGGCCAGGGCATCGGCAACGCGGTCGGCATGGCGATCGCCGAAGCGCGGCTCGCCGCCTTGTTCAACAAGCCGGGGCACGAGGTCATCGCACACCGCACGTATTTCCTGGCGTCCGACGGCGACCTGATGGAAGGCATTTCGCACGAAGCCTGCTCGCTGGCCGGTCACCTGAAGCTCGGCAAGCTGATCGGATTCTACGACGACAATCGGATCACGATCGACGGCGCGACCGACCTCGCGTTCTCCGACGACACGGCAACGCGATTCGAAGCCTACGGCTGGCACGTGCAGCGCGTCGCCGACGGGAACGATCTGGACGCGATCGATGAAGCGATCGAACGCGCGAAGGCGGTGACCGACCGGCCGTCGCTCATCATTCTGCGCACGCACATCGGGTGGGGCAGCCCCAACAAGCAGGATACGGCCGACGCGCACGGCGCGCCCCTCGGCGTCGACGAGGTGAAGGCGACGAAGCAGAATCTGGGCTGGCCGTCGCTCGATCCCTTCTACGTGCCGGAAGAAGCGCTCGAGCACTGGCGGCGCGCGCGGCCGCGCGGTGAACGGCTCGAGTCGGAATGGACGGCGCACTGGGACGCCTATCGCTCGGCACACCCCGCGCTCGCGGCGGAACTCGAGCGCCGCGTCGCAGGCCGGCTGCCGAACGGATGGGACGCCGGGCTGCCCGTGTTCGGCGCGAAGGACGCGCAGGCGACGCGGGCCGCGTCGGGCAAGGTGCTCAACGCGATCGCCCCGAAGCTGCCTGAGCTGATCGGCGGCTCTGCCGACCTCACGGGATCGAACAACACGGAAATCAAAGGCGCCCCGGACCGGAACTTTCACTTCGGCGTTCGGGAGCATGCCATGGCAGCCGCGCTGAACGGCATCGCGCTCCACGGCGGCTTCATTCCGTTCGGCGGCACGTTCCTGATTTTCTCCGACTACATGCGGCCGTCGATCCGGCTCGCCGCGTTGACGCATCTGCGGCCGATCTATGTGTTCACGCACGATTCGATCGGCCTGGGAGAAGACGGGCCGACGCACCAGCCGATCGAGCAGCTGGCCGCGTTGCGCGTGATCCCGAACATGACGGTGATTCGCCCCGCCGACCCGACCGAAGTGGTGGAAGCGTGGCGGGCGGCGATTCTGCATCAGCACGGACCGGTCGCACTCATTCTCACGCGCCAGAAGATCGCCGTCATCGACCGCGCGAAATACGCTCCCGCGGCCGGTCTCCACAAAGGCGGCTACATCCTCGCCGATTCCGAAGATCCTGACGTCGTGCTCATGGCGTCCGGCTCTGAGGTGGAGCTGATCCTCGGCGCCTACGACCGGCTGAACGCTGAGGGCCGGCGGCCGCGCGCCGTCTCGATGCCCTGCCTCGAGTACTTCGCCAAACAGCATGAGAGCTACCGGGAATCGGTGCTTCCAGCGGGCGTCCCGCGCATTGCCGTCGAAGCGGCGGCACCCCAGTCATGGTATCGCTGGGTCGGCGACTCGGGCGTGATCATCGGGATCGAGCGCTTCGGCGCATCGGCGCCGTACGCCCGTCTCTATCAGGAACTGGGCCTCACCGTCGATCGGGTGGTGGACGCCGCCCGTACGCTGGGATAGGTTTCTCGGACCGTGAGCCACACCACCATGATGATGCGCCGCTGTTGCTGCTGTCCCCGTCCGATGTGTATGGGGCTGCGGTCGATCGCGCGCGTCTGGTCACGGATGAGATGAGATAGGCAGCACGGGGCAACGCCCCACCACGACGCTACACGATCGGCCGCGAACTCTCGGAGCTCGCGGCCGATCGTCTTTTTCAGGAGGGAAACTGTGACGGCGTTCATCGTAGGCGTTTCCGGAAGTCCGGGGTCGGTGTCGCGCTCGCGCGCTCTACTCGAGCTCGCGCTCGTAGCGCTCGAGCGACACGGCGTCGGGTCATCCCGGCTCATCGATCTGGCACGGCTTCCCGCGGACGCTCTGCTCGGGCGGCGACAGGATACAGATGTCGCCGGGGCTCTGCAGGCTGTGCAGGACGCGACGATTCTGGTCGTCAGCACGCCCATCTATCGCGCGACCTACAGCGGACTCCTGAAGGTCTTCTTCGACCTTCTTCCGCAGGACGCGCTCGCCGGCAAGATCGCCGTACCGATCGCGACCGGCGCGGGACCGGGTCATCTGCTCGCCGTCGATCACGGGCTCCGGCCGCTGCTCGCCAGCGTGGGCGCGCTCGTGACGGCGAGCGCCGTTTACGGCACCGACGCGCAGTTCAAGAACGGCGCGCCGGACGCCGCGCTCGTCGAGCGGATCGAGCGCGCCGCGCAGGAAGCCGCACTGTTGGTCTCAACAACCTCGACAACCTCGACCACCTCGACCACCTCGACGACCTCACTATGATCGGCATCTACTACGAGCACCCGCACTGGTTCACGCCGCTGTTTGCCGAGCTCGATCGCCGCGGCACGCCGTACGAGCTGCTGCATGCGGCCCACCATCGGTTCGACCCGGCCACGCGGCCACCGTACCGCGTCGTCTTCAATCGCATGAGCCCTTCGGCATGGCAACGCGGCCAGGGCCACGCGGTCTTCTACACGCACCATTTCCTCGAGCATCTCGAGCGCCACGCTATTCGCGTCGTCAACGGCAGCCGCGCGTTTCGCTCGGAGACTTCGAAAGCGCTGCAGCTCTCGATTCTGCGCGCGCTCGGCCTGCCCTATCCGCCGGCGCGCGTCATCCATCAAGCGGCCGACGCGCCGGCGGCGGCGAGTGAGCTGCGGTTCCCGATCGTGGTGAAGCCCAACATCGGCGGCAGCGGCGCCGGCGTGCGGCGCTTCGACGACGCGGCACAGCTCGCGGCAGCCGCAGAAAACGACGAGCTGGAGCTGGGACCCGACCATACCGCGCTGGTGCAGGAGTTCATTCCAGCTGAAGAGGGCCGCATCACGCGCGTCGAAGTGCTCGGCGGACGGTTTCTGTACGCGATCCGGGTCTACTCGTCGGGCGAGACGTTCAATCTCTGTCCCGCGGATGTCTGTCAGACAACGGGTGGCGCCGAGCTGGTGCGCACGGCCTGTCCGGTCGACGCGCCGCGCAACGGCCTGCGCGTGGAGGGCTACGAGCCGCCGTCGCAGGTTGCCCGCGACGTCGAGCGGATCGCCGCCGCGTGCGGCATCGAGGTCGGCGGCATCGAGTACACGATCGATGAGCGCGACGGGCAGCTCTACTACTACGACATCAACGCGCTGTCGAACTTCGTGGCCGACGCACCCCGCGTGGTCGGCTTCGATCCCTTCGCGCGCCTCGCCGATTTCCTGGAAGTCGAAGGAGGACTGCGCTGATGCGCTTCGGATACTGGTTGCCCGTCTTCGGCGGATGGCTCCGCAACGTCGAGGACGAGCGGATGGCCGCCGAATGGTCGTACGTGCGGCGGCTCGCGCGGGCCAGCGAGCGTGCGGGTTTCGATCTCACGCTGATCGCCGAGCTGAACCTGAACGACATCAAGGGCCCTGACGCGCCGGCGCTCGACGCCTGGTCGACCGCGGCAGCGCTCGCGGCCGTGACCGACCGGCTCGAGCTCATGGTGGCGGTGCGCCCGACGTTTCATCCGCCCGCGCTGCTCGCCAAGCAGGCCGCAAACATCGACCACATTTCGGGCGGCCGGCTGTCGCTCAACGTGGTGTCGTCGTGGTGGGCGGAAGAAGCCAAGCAATACGGCGTGGAGTTCGATACGCACGACGCGCGTTACGCGCGCACGGCTGAATGGCTCAGCGTGGTGGACGGGCTCTGGTCGCAGCCGCGCTTCAGCTACACCGGGAAGTTCTACCGGATTCAGGACGCGATCCTCGAGCCCAAGCCGGCGCGCCAGCCGCGGCCGACGATCTACGCGGGCGGCGAATCACCGGCCGCGAAGTCGCTCATCGCCACGACGTGTGACGGCTATTTGATGCACGGCGACCCGCCCGAGCGCATCGCGCCGAAGATCGAGGGGATGCGCGCGCTGCGGGACGCGACCGGCCGAGGCCCGCTGGTATTCGGCGTGGCGGGATATGTCGTGTGCCGGGGCACCGAGGCCGCGGCGCAGCGTGAGGTCGAGCGTATCACCGACGTGCGGCAGAGCGCGGCGGGATACGCGAACTACGAGCAGTGGCTCGCCAACACGCAGCTCGAGCAGCGCGTCAGTCTGGAGGACTACTCGGTGTCAAACCGGGGCCTCAAGTCCGGGCTGACCGGGACGCCGGAGCAGATCGCCGATCAGATCAGAGCTTTCGAGCAGGCCGGCGTCGATCTCTTGCTCCTTCAGTTCAGCCCGCAGCTCGAGGAGATGGAGCGATTCTCGGAGGAAGTGATGCCGCTCGTCAGCGAGACAACCGCCGTGCGATGAGGCGGCCGGCCTCGCGTCCCGAGCGGACGCAGGCCGAGACGCCGGCGCCGTCGTAGCCCGCGCCGGTGACGGCGAGCGGCGCCAGGCGCTCGAGCCGGTGCCGGATGTCGGCGACGAGCGCGCGATGCTCGCTCGGGTAGCGCGGCAGCCCGCGCGCCCACTGGAAGACGCGCGACCAGAGGGGCTGCCCCTCGATGCCGAGGATGCTCGCCAGCTCGGCGTGGGCTGCGGTTGCCGCTCCGCCGCCCTGGGGCGCGAGGAAGGCGCGCAGCAGCACGTGACCCGCCGGCGCGCGGGCCGGAAATTTGACGGACGCGAAGGTGCAGGCCCGCACGGCGCCGCCGGCATCCGGACTCGTGACGAATCCGGCCCCTTTCAGCGGTCGCGGGAACTGTGACATCCGATAGGCCAGCGAGACCGTGAGACTGGGCAAGTATGTGACGTCCTCGAGCGCGCGCCCGCCCTGTACGCCAATTGATTCGAGAATCCGGCCGGCGCGGTAGGCGGGTACGGCCAGGATGACGCCGTCGGCCTCGTGAGCCGATCCGCCGGTGACCGCGAGGCGCCAGCCGCTGCCCTTCGTCGTGAGCCCGGCGACGCCCTGCGCAAACCGCAGCTGCGGCGCGAGCCGCTGCTCGAGCGCGAGGACCGGCTCCGACATCCCGCCGACAAACGTCCGGAATCCCCCCTGCACGTCATCCTGCTTCGCCTCGATGCCGAGCAGGGCTGCCGCCTTGCCTTCGTCGATGGGCGCGAGCGCCTTGCCGGTCCAGAGCATCGTGCCGCGCGCCTGCTGGCTCACGAGGTGGTCTCCGATCCCCAGCTCGTCTGCCAGCTCCGGAAGATCGCGCTCGCCCGCGAGAAAGCCGTCGGCGCCTGCTTCGATCAGAAAGCCCTGCACCCGCTCGGACATGATCACGCCGCCCGCGCGGCGCTCGCTTTCGAGAATCGTCACGTCGGCAATTCCGCCGCGCGTCAGCTCCCACGCCGCGGCGAGTCCCGCGATTCCCGCCCCCACGACGACGACTTTCAGAGCCAGCCCCGCTCGCCTGCCGCGCCGCGCGCAACGTCCGCGACCGCCGCGATCAAGCCCGGATCGTCGTTGAGCGAGGCCGTGCGCTCGAGCTGAATGGCCAGGCGCTTCGCCAACGCCTGGTACTCGACGTCGATGTCGTAAAGAATCTCCACGTGGTCGCAGACGAACCCGATCGGCACGAGCAAGACCGATTTGTGACCGGCGCGGCCGAGCTCGGTGATGACGTCTTCGGCATCGGGGCCGAGCCAGGGCTCGGAGGTTGCGCCCGCACTCTGATAGGCAAACCGCCAGTCCGTGAGCTTCAGCCGCCGCGCGACCGCCTCGGCGCTCGCCTTCAGCTCGTCCGGATACGGGTCACCGGCGGCGAGAATGCGCTGCGGCAGGCTGTGCGCGGTAAAGATGACCTGCGCGTCCGCCGGTTCCGGGAAGCGTTGCCGCGCCTGCGTGACGCGATCGGCGACCGCGTCGAGAAAGTGCCGATTGTCCCACCAACTTCTCACGAGCCCCGTCTCGAGACCGCCGGCCGCCGCCTCGAGCAGTTTCTTCTCGTACGCACCCACCGACATGCTGGAGTAATGCGGCGCCATGACGACGCCGACCACGCGCCGGAGCCCGGCGCGCTTGATATCCTCGACCGCTTCCTTGATGTACGGATGCCAGTGCCGCATGCCGACGAACACGCGATAGCGCGCGCCGAGCGCTTTGGCGACACCGGCCGCCTGCGCGCGCGTCAGCTCGAGAATCGGGGATCGGCCGCCGATTCGCGCATAGCGCATGCGGATCTCATCGACGAGCGGCGCGGGCGTCGGGCGACCGCCGCGCACGTCGAGCAGGTACGGCTCGACTTCGTCGATATTCCCCGGGCCGCCATACGCCATCACCAGCACGGCGATTTCAGCCATCGTGGACTTGATCCACCACCGCCCGCACGGCCGCGACGTCCGTTTCCGGCAGAATCCCGTGCCCGAGATTGAAGATGTGGCCGGGCCGCCCGCCGGCTTGCTTCAGGATGTCCTTGACCAGTCGCGTGCGCTCGGCGGCCGGGGCGAGGAGCGCCGCCGGGTCGAGGTTGCCCTGGATTGCTTTGGGGCCGATGCGTCCCCACGCGCTGTCGAGCGGGACGCGCCAGTCGATGCTGATCACGTCACCACCCGCGGCGGCGAAGTCTTCCAGAAAGGTCGCCGTGCCGGTGCCGAAGTGAATCAACGGAACGCCGGCGGCGCCAGCCAACGACAGCGCGCGGGCGGTGTGCGACTGCACGTACGTGCGATAATCGTGCGGCGACAGGCAGCCGACCCAGCTGTCGAACAGCTGCAGCGCCTGCGCGCCGGCGCGCGCCTGCGCGGCGAGATAGCCGCCGACAATCTCCGCAAACCGGCGCATGAGCCGGTGCCATGCGTCGGGCTGCTGATACATGAAAGCCTTCGTCTTGGTGAACGTGCGACTCGCTCCACCTTCGATCGCGTAGCTGGCGAGCGTGAACGGCGCGCCGGCGAACCCGATCAGCGGGACTGCTTCCGGCAGCTCGCGACGGGCGAGCTGGATCGCCTGGAGCACGAACGCGAGATCGGCCTCGATGTTGAAGTTCGGCAAGCCGTCGACATCGGCGGCCTCGCGGATCGGACGCGCGATGCGCGGGCCTTCACCGGCGGTGAACTCGAGCCCCAAACGGAGCGGCTCGAACGGCAGCAGGATGTCGGCGAAGATGATCGCCGCGTCCACGCCGAGGCGATGGACCGGCTGGAGGGTGACCTCGGCCGCGAGCGCCGGATCGTGACAGAGGTCGAGGATCGAATGCCGTTTGCGAAGCTTGCGGTACTCGGGCATGTACCGCCCGGCCTGCCGCATGAACCACACGGGCGTGACGTCGGTGCGCTCCCGGCGGCACGCTTTAAGGAATCGCTGGATCGCGTACCTCGGCGGGAGCGATGAGGATGGTGTCGCCTTCGAGCTTCACCTGATATGCGGTGACCGCGTGGACGGGCGGCCCGCTCACGACCCGTCCGTTCTCGAGCGAGAAGACGCCTTCGTGCCACGGGCAGGTGACGGTGCAGCGCGCCGCATCGACGGTGCCTTCTGACAGACTGGCGCGCGCGTGCGTGCAGCGATTCGCGATTGCGTAGACCGTCCCTTTGACGTTGAACAGCGCCACCGCTTCATTGTCGGCGTACACGCGCCTGGCGGTGCCGACGGGAAGCTCGGCCAGGCTGGCGACCGGCGTAAAGCCGTCGGCGCGCGCCGGCCGCCGCGCGACCGACTGCGCGGCCCCCGCGCCGCCCAACGTGTCGAGCATATCCCACAGCGACATCTGCACACACGTGAACGTGGGCGTATCGCGCAGCGTGTACGACGAGGCCTCGCTCTCCCTGAGCTCCATGACCAGGTCCAGGAACTCGCCGGGATTGTCGCCCTCGAATGCGACGATGAACTCCTGGTCGTCGAGCCCGTACGAGTACGTCGTGTTGAGACGAATCGTCGGATATTTGCGACCGACGCGGACGTGCTCGTCCATCATCCGCTGGCGCTCCGGTTTGGGCAGCGCGTACCACGGCCTGGTCTTGATGAACGGATAGACGAACAGGTACTTCGCCGCGCTGGGCTGGATGACGAGACGCTGCTCATGCCCGGGGTCGGCGGGGAATTCGTAGATCGACCGGCGCGTCATCGCGAGATAGCTGTACGGGATCGACAGATAGGCGCCGAGATCCGTGCGGTTCAGCGCGGTCTGGAGCTCGACCAGCGCGTCGAGATCTTCAGCGACGTGCCAGAGCAGGAAGTCGCAGTCGCCACGAATGCCGACCAGGCCGTACGGCCGCAGCAACAACCGGCCGTGATAGCGCTCGAGCGTCTCGCCGAACTCGAGTTTGGCCGACGCTTGCCGCTCGGCGGTCAGCCGCCGCCACGCCGGATCGAGCTTGTAAAAGGCGTAGCGAACGACCTGACGCTTCTCGGATGAACCAGGCATGTGGAGAATCTATTCGATGAATGGGAGAAGGGAGAAGGGAGAGGGGAGAGGGACCATCGGTTACACCGTCAGGTACTTCTCCCTTCTCCCTTCTCCCGGGTTTCCAGACGGTACCGCTTGATAAACCAGTACGTCAGCCAACAGAACAGGCCGAGCGGCAGGAGCACCATCACGATCGCGCTCCAGAAGTAGATCAGGTCCATGTCCTGGACGTGGAGGAGCAGACTCGCGAGGATCGGGATCATCGGCCGATGAAGCGCCGCAGGTGGCGCAGATAATACGTGAGTCCGACGCCCAGCACGCCGAAGCCGATGCCCAGCGTCATTTGACCACGCCACACGGCCCACAGCGCGAAACCGCCGCAGAAGACGATGCCGGTCGTGATGAGGACGCGATGAAACGGAATCATCTGGGAACCGGGACTCGGGAATTCGGCGTCAGGGTCAGGCGACCTTGTCGAGTACCATCAGGGTCAAGAGTGCGGGCAAGTACACGATCGATACGAAGAACAGGCGCCAGGCACCAGTGGGCGTCGTCCGGACGAGGAGTCCGGTGCCGGCCGCGACGTACGCCAGGCCCAGCGCCAGCGCGCCGAAGAAGTACCATGCCCCGGTGACGCCGAGGACCGTCGGCACCAAGCTGATCGGCAGCAGCGCGACGGAATACAGCAGCGCCATCCGGGCGGTGTGGCTGCCGTCGGCATCCCTCACGCTCAGCATCCGCAGTCCACCGGCGCGATAGTCCTCCCGATACAGCCACGACAGCGCGAGGAAATGCGGCAGCTGCCACAGGAACAAGATCCAGAACAGCGCGGCCACGGCGACGTCGAGGCCGCCGCCCGCCGCCGTCCAGCCACCGACGATCGGCAGCGCGCCGGGGACGGCGCCGACGAGCGTGTTGATCGACGTCCGGCGCTTGAGCGGCGTGTACAGCAGCACGTAGCTGGCGAACGTCAGCGCCGCGAGCGATGCGGTCAGCAGATTGACCGTCAACGCCAGGTATCCGACACCGAGCGCCGTGATCGCGCTCGCGAACACGGCGGCCGCGCGCAGCGACAGGCGGCCCGACGGCAGCGGCCGGCGGCGCGTGCGCGCCATCCGCGCGTCGACGTCGCGCTCGCGGATCTGATTCCACGCGTTGGTCCCGCCGGCGACGAGCGCCGTGCCGATCAGCGCGTTCGCGAGCAGCAGCAGATCCACATGGTCCCGCGCGCCGAGGTAGAACCCGGCGGCGGCCGTGAGGAGCACCAGCTGCGTGATCCGCGGTTTGGTCAGCTCGAGCAGTGCTACCAGACTTTCTCCATGATCGCGGCGGTGATCAGAATCGCCGCGAGCGGCAGCGGTACGATGAAAATGAGACGCAGGCGCCAGCGCTCGAACTTGAGGTGCATGAAAAAGAGCGCGACGAGCAGCGCCTTCCATACCGCCAGGATGAGCAGCAGGATGAGCTTCAAGTTGCGCGACACCGGCAGCTCGAACGCCAGGAGCACCTCGGCGATCGTCATGACGAACAGGTACAGCCAGATCAGCATGTAGTTCGGCCGAACGTGCGTCGTCGTTGGAGTCGTCATAAGGTGTCGTGCCTCAAATGAGGTAGACGATGGTGAACAGGATGATCCACACCAGGTCGACGAAGTGCCAATACAACCCGATGATCTCGATGCCGCTGTAATCCTGCGCCGAATATTTCTCGGGCAGCACCTTCGTGAAATACAGATACAGCATGCTGATCACGCCGCAGGTGACGTGAAAGCCGTGGAATCCCGTCATGGTGAAGAACGTCGACCCGTACATCCCCGCGACGCCGAGCCCGTACTTGATCGGATCGGCGGCCGCGTGCTCGGCGAGCAGCGAGCCGTCGCGGTAGCCGGAGGGCGTGAAGCCGTGGCCCACGAGCTTGATGTACTCGATCATCTGCACGCCGACGAACGCCGCGCCGCACAGGATCGTGACGAGCAGCCAGAACTTGAGCCCGCCGTCGCGGAGCAGCTTGCCGGGCACGGGGCGCAGGAAATACTTCTTGCCGTCGGCGATCGCGGCGTAGGCCTTCACCATCGCGACCGACGAGCAGATCAGCAGGAACGTGTTGACGCCGGTGAGCGGCACGTTGAGCACCGCGCCGGGCTTCGCCCAGGGCGTGCTCATGCCGAACCGGAGGATGATGTAGGACCCGATCAGCGCCGTGAAGAACATCACGTCGCTCGCCAGGAACACCCACATCCCGAGCTTCTTGCTGTAGACCCCCGCCCCGGGCTCCGCGGGGAACGGCGGCCGCATCTGATCGAGCGTTTGAGTCGCGTGTGTCATCGCAGGCTCCCCCTCCCGGTCAGTGAGTGGCCGGCAACGGCGCCGGCACAGGGTCGCGGTCGGTCGGCAGCTTCAGGCTCTGCGGCAGGAAATCGGTGCCGTGCGCCTCGGCTTCCGCCGAGCTGAACTCGTAGGGCCCGCGGTACACGTTGGGCGTCGCCGGTGCCCAGTTGCCGTGCGGCGCGGGATTCGGCAGTGACCACTCGAGGCCGTTGTCGTCCCACGGATTCTGCGGCGCCTTCTTCCCGAATTTGAGGCTCCACAGGAAGTTGAACGCGAAGAGGAACTGCACGGCGAAGAGCGCGAAGGCGCTGTAGGAGATGAAGACGTTGAGCGGCTGCTGCGGCTTGAGGAAATCGTAGATGGTCGGATCGTAGATCCGGCGCATCTGGCCGCCCATCCCGATGATGTGCATCGGGAAGAACGTCATGTTGTACGTGATGAACGTCAGCCAGAAGTGCGCCTTACCCAGCCGCTCGCTCATCATGCGCCCGAACATCTTCGGATACCAGAACGTGATCGCGCCGAACAGCGCGAACAGCGAGCCGCCGAACAGGACGTAGTGGATGTGCGCCACGATGAACTGCGTGTCGTGCAGCGGGATATCCACCGGCGTCGCCGCCATGAAGATCCCCGACAGGCCGCCGATCGTGAACATCGACACGAAGCCGATGGCGTTCAGCATCGGCACGTGGAAGCGCAGATTGCCGCGCCACATCGTGCCCATCCAGTTGAACACCTTGATCGCCGACGGCACGGCGATGAGCAACGTGGAGACCATGAACGTCGACCCCAGGGTCGGGTTCATGCCGCTCATGAACATGTGGTGGCCCCACACGATCCAGCCGAGGAAGGCGATGCCGATGATGGCGAACACCATCGAGTGATAGCCGAAGATCGGCTTGCGACTGCCGTTCGCGATGATCTCGGAGACCATGCCCATCGCCGGCAGAATCAGGATGTAGACCTCGGGGTGGCCGAAGAACCAGAACAAGTGCTGCCAGAGGAGCGCCTGACCGCCGGCCACCGGATCGAAGAAGTGCGTGCCGAGCGACTGGTCGAACAGCAGCATGATCGCCGCGCCCTGCAGCACCGGCAGCGCGAGTACGCCGAGGATCGCGGTGATGAAGAGCGCCCACACCGAGAGCGGAATGCGGAACCACGTCATGCCGGGGGCGCGGTGATTGATCACCGTCGTGATGTAGTTGACCGAGCCCATCACGGATGACAGGCCGAGCACGACGATCGAGACGGACCACAGTTTCTGCGCCACCCCTACGCCCGACAAGTCGGGTCGCGCCGACAGCGGCGCGTACATCGTCCAGCCCGCGCGCGGCGCGCCGTCCGGCACGAAGAAGCCCGCGAACATGATCAAGCCGGCGAGCAGCGCCAGCCAGAACGACCACATGTTGATGCGCGGGAACGCCATGTCGTGCGCGCCGATCTTCAGCGGAATCAGGAAGTTGGCGTACACGCCCACGAGCAGCGGCATGATGGCGAAGAACACCATGAACGTGCCGTGCATCGTGACCAGCTGGATGTAGTACTCCGGCAGGATCACGCCGCCCGGCGCCATGGTCTGCGGCAGGATGCTGCCGCCCGGCATCGGCTTGCCGGGGAATCCCAGCTGCCAGCGGATCTGCATCGCCAGCAGTCCTCCCACCAGCAGGAAGAACAGGCTGACGAACAGGAACTGGATGCCGATGATTTTGTGGTCGGTGGAGAAGATGTATTTGCGCCAGAAGCTCGTCGGCGCGTGATGCGCGTCGCCGCCGCCGTGCGCTCCGGGCTTTGCGTGGGCAACGTGGGTCATTCGGTACCTCCGGCTGCTTGTTGCGTCGACCACGCGTTGAACTCATCCTGCGTGTGCACGAACACCCGCGCCCGCATCTTGTAATGCCCCATGCCGCACAGCTCGGCGCAGCCGAGCTCGTACTCGCCGGGCACCGTCGCCTGGAACCACGCGACGATGTGCATGCCGGGGACCGCGTCCTGCTTCAACCGGAACTGCGGGACCCAGAATGAGTGGATCACGTCTTCAGACGACAGCTCGACCGCGACCGGCTGATCGACCGGCACGTGCAGCTGATTGCGGACCGTGAAGTCGTCGTCGGTCCCGAGCTTGCCGTCCTTGCCCGGGTAGGTGACCTGCCACTCGAACTGCTTCGCGTGCACGCCGATGTGATACGCGTTCGGCGGAACGCTCCGCTTGTCCTTGATCATGACCCAGTAGTGGTTGCTCACGATGCCGAGCACCACCATCGTCACGGCCGGTATCGCCGTCCAGATGACTTCCGCGCGCGTCGAGCCGTGCGTGTAGAAGGCCTTGCGGCCCGGACGGGCGCGGTAGCGTACGACGAACGCGACGAGGCCGACCTCGACGATCACGAACGCGATGCCCGTGATGATCAGAATCGCCACGAACAGATGCTCGATCGGCGCGGCGAATGTCGAGGCGCCCGGCGGCAGCCACCAATGCATGGGGCGGGTTCTCCTCGCGCTTAGTGCGCGGCGAAGGTGAAGTTCTGCGTCTTGCTCTCCGTGCCCGCGACCGTCACGGTCGCGGTCTGCGTGCCGAACTTCTCATGCCAGGCTTCGATCGTGTACGTCCCGGGCGGCAGACCGCTGATCGAGAAGCTGCCGTCGGTGCCGGTCACGGCGTAGAACGGATCGGGCCGGACGCCGACGTACGCGTTCATCCAGCCGTGCACGTTGCATTCGAGCTTGACCATCACTTCGGGCGCGGAGAACGGACGCGGCGCCGGCATCGTCATCGAGGTCGGCTCGCTGACGTTGAACGGCCGGTTCGCTTTTCCCGTCGCCTTGATGTTGTGGAGCACGCCGTCCGAGTTCTTGATCTGCAGCGTCTGCCCGACACGGATGCCGAAGACGTGCGGGTGATAGCGGCACCCGTTCTGGTCGATCACCGGATTGGCGCCTGGCGCGGGCGCGGTGTAGCTCGCCGGCACGCCCGACTTCACGTAGACGAACACGTTCGCAAGCGAGTTCGCCGCGCCGGCAACGACGTTCTCTTCGGTCGGCGCGGCCGGATACTTGGCTTTACACACCGCTTCATCACTCATGTCGATCGTCGGATTGCGCGGGGCGGTGCCGGTGAACTTGACCTTCCCGGTGATCGTGCCGCCGGCAACCGACGGATTCCCCGCGGGCGCGGCCGCCGGCGGCGCCGGCTCGGCGGCGGGCGGTGCGGCCTGCACGGACCCACGGTCTCCCTTGCTGCACACGGTGAGCAGGAATGCCGAGCCCACCACGCTGAGAATTCGGATTTTCATTGCTGACTCCCTTTCCGGAATGAAGTCTTCTGTTGCGCGCGCCACACGACCAGCATGCCCAACCCGAGGGTGAGCACCATGGCGAGCACCGGCGAGATGAACACCCGGGCCGGTACGGGTTCGTCCAATGCGAGGAAATACCACGTGCTGACGGCCATGCGCGTCCCGTGCTCTCCGTTCGACCCATCCCACGCAAAAAACGCCACGGGAATGGCACGGCCACTCCGGAACGGAAGCTGGCTGGCCGTATCGGCCGAGGCAAGTGCGCGGGTGAAGACGACGCGCCACTGGCCGTGATCGTAGACGGACTGCGCGGCGAGCGGTGCGGCAGGAATCGGATCGAAGCGGTCGACGCCGCGCGCCAGGCCGGTGACCGCGGCCGCGGGCGCCGTACTGGTCCAGCGCCACTGATAGACCGGACCGCTGGGACTGCCCATCAGGAAGTAGGGCCGCTCCATGCCGGTCGGAATCGCGACGGGGAACTGCACGGCGAGCTGGTCCGGCCAGAGGCCCGGCTGCTGCTGCGTGGAGTCGTCGCTGTCCAGCGCCGAGAAAACCCGGCCGATGTGCGCGAGCCAGGCGGAGTCGGGGCTGCGCGAGCGATCGTCCCAAGAGACCCGCAGCGCGATGGAATCCTTGGTGTGCACCGCGCTCACCCAGACGCCCGTCACCGCCGGCGCGAACCAGCGGTCGCGGTGAATTACCTGGCCCACGAGCGGGAACCAGTAGCCCCCGCCCTCCAGCTTCGTCCACGCGGAATCGTCGGGCGAATGCGGCAGACGGTCCGCGAGCGACGCGTGGATGACGTCGCGGACTTCGGGCGGCTTGTCGGGCGACAGACTGCGCACGTACTGCGCGACGCGCCACAGCTGCTCGTCGGTCAAGAACTTCTGCTCCAGCAGATCGCTGAACGACGGCATCGGCGTCCCGTCGAGTCCCGTCCGCAGGCGATGATAGATGTCCTCCACGGTGCCGCCGCCATTGAAGCGCCAGTTCTGATGGAGATCCGCGGCGAACATCGGATGACCGGCGTCGTTCAGCGTCGGCGCCGACGGTCCGTCGCCGCGCCCCTGGTCGCCATGGCACTTCCGACAGCCGATCGAGTCGTAGAACTGCCGCCCGACTTTCAGCGCGTCGGCTCCCGTGCCGCCACCAGGCTGGCTGCTGAACTTGAGCGGCGTGCGATGCTGCGTCGTGTCGGCGAAAAAGGTGGAGAACGTCTTGATGTATGCGAGCACGTCGCGGCGCTCACGGTCGGACAATCGGTTCTTCCAGCCCGGCATCGCGGTCCCGCCGAGCCCTTCATCTATAGAGCGCAGCAGGTCGGCGTCGGTGGGAAGCTCGCCCGAGGCGGTCGTGCGAATCTGGTACACGGCGCCCGTGAAGTCGCGCGGCGGCGGGATCATGCGCTTGGCAGCCTGGCCGTCGCCGGCACCGTTGTCGCCGTGGCAGCCCGCGCACCACTTTTGGTAGACGACCTTGCCGGCGGTGGTGTCCTGCACGATCGTGCGCCGTGCGCCGTGCGCCGTGCGCGGGAAGGCGAACGCGACGCTAAGCGCGAGCACGATTTTCGGCGCATGCGGGATCACTTGGACCCCTCCGCCGTGACTTCCCACGTCCTCGGTTTCCATCCCGTCTGGTCATACAAGAACAGCACGACCGACCAGATCTCGTCCTCGGTCAGAAAATCTTCCCACGCCGGCATCGCCGAATTCCACGGCGTGCCTTCGCGCGGGAGCCCGGGTCCGCCCTTGGCGATGCGCCAGAACACGAAGCTCTCGGTGAGCTGCGCGATCGTGCCGTTGTCCTGGAAGTTCGCGGGCAACGGATTGAAGCCCGACGCGAAGTGTCCGAGACCGTCGAGGTGGTCGCCGTGACAGGGCACGCAGTTCTGA